>NZ_JBSGUS010000013.1:0-246828 GCF_053608045.1 Kribbella sp. NPDC055071 | reverse complement strand
CCATACCCGCACCCTACCTATGCAACCAGTTGCACTACAACCAGTTGCACCGTGAGCGCCCACCCCCCCCCCCCCCGCGCCCCCCCCCCCCCCCCCCACAAGGGGGGTGCACCCGCCGGTGGGTGCGGGGCGGCCCCCCCCCCCCCCCGCGCCGCCCCGCACCCCCGGGGGGCCGGCCGCTCGCGTCGAATCTGCTTTGACAGCGGCGGATTGGTCCGGTGTAGTCGGCGCATGTTGGTTCTGATGTGCGGTACGGCGTACTCCGGCAAGAGCACGCTGGCCCGGGCGCTGGCGCCAGAGCTGGACGCGGTCGTTGTCAGCCTCGACGAGATCAACGAACGACGGGGACTGTGGGGTGGCGACGGGATCGCGGTGGAGGAATGGGTCCGGACGCATGAGCTGGCGACGGGCGAGGTTCGCGCGTTGTTCGATGCCGGGCGAAGCGTGATTGTCGACGACACCAGTTCGCTTCGGTCGTTGCGGGATCAGTGGCGATCGCTGGCGGCCGGTACGGCGTTCGCACTCGTCTATCTGGACGTGGATCACGCCACAATTCGGCGGCGGCAGTCCGACAATCGGGTCGACGGTGGGCGGCAGGATGTGACGGACGCCGTACTGGATCAGCATCTCGCCGACTTCGAGGTACCCACCCCCGACGAGGAGCCGATCCGGGTGCGGTCCATGGCCGACCTGGACCTGGCGCTGGTGCGAGACTGACCCGATGGAGACGCCGGAGGAGTATTTGGGGCGGGTGGATCCGGTGCTGGGCGGAGTCATCGACGGGATCGTCCGCGCGGATGGGGCGCCGTTGACGATGGTGACCGATCCGTCGTTGCCGACCAACCCGAACATCCCGACCGGGCACTACGCCGTACTGGTCCGGGCGATCGTCGGCCAGAACATCTCGACCACCTCGGCCGCCGCGATCTTCCGACGGCTCGTCGACCGTTTCGGCGGTCAGCCTCCGACCCCGGCCGAGCTGCTCGCCGACGACCCGGACGAGCTGCGGACCTCGGCCGGCCTGTCGCATGCGAAGACGACGTCGCTGCGCTCGCTCGCCGAGCACATCATCTCCGGCGAGCTGGAGCTGGACCGCCTGCAGGACCTGCCCGACGAAGAGGTGATCGGCCAGCTGGTCGCGATCAAGGGCATCGGCCGATGGACCGCCGACATCTTCCTGATCTTCCACCTGCGGCGGCCCGACGTCCTCGCGGTCGGCGACCTCGAGATCCGCAAGGCGATCGCGAAGTCCTACGGCCTCCCCGCACTGCCGTCGCTCAAGGAGGCGGAGACTCTCGGCCAGATCTGGAGTCCGTACCGCACGCTCGCCGGCCTCTATCTCTGGCGGCTGAACGAAGGCTCCCACGCAACCTGAGACGACCCGGCGCGGCCCGAGCAAGGTGAGGCATGATGTGCGAGTGCCCGCCGATATCGCCGCGCTAGCTCGGGAACGCCTGGGGTACGACGCGTTGCGGCCGGGGCAGGAAGAAGCCGTCCGGTCGGTGCTCGAGGGCGTGGACACGCTCGCGGTGCTCGCTACCGGGACCGGCAAGACCGCGATCTACCAGCTCGCCGGGCTCGCGCTCGGCGGCGTGACGATCGTCGTGAGTCCGCTGGTGGCACTCCAGCGCGATCAACTCCGCGCGTTGTCCGCGCATCCCGCGGGTATCGAGGTCGCCGAGTTGAACGCCAGCGATCCCACCGGCCGGAAGCTGGCCAAGGACATGCTGGCCAACAGCCGGCCCGGGTTCGTGTTGATGTCACCGGAGCAGCTGACGCATGCCGACGTACTCGATCTGCTGGCGGCGTCTCGTCCGCACCTGGTCGCCGTCGACGAGGCGCATCTGGTCAGCGAATGGGGTCAGGACTTCCGCCCCGACTACCTGCGACTCGCCACGGCTATTACCGCGATGGGTCGGCCGCCGATCCTCGCGTTGACCGCGACGGCCGCCCCGCCGGTCCGAAAGGAGATCGTCCACCGGCTCGACATGCGCAATCCCGCCGTGGTCGTCGGTGGCTTCGACCGCCCGAACCTCAACCTCGCGGTCTTCACCTTCGCCGACGACGACACCAAGAACCGTCGCCTGCTCAGCCACGTCCGTTCCTCCCGCGGACCAGGCATCGTGTACGTCGCCACCCACCGGCACGCCGAGGACCTGGCCGGCGATCTGGTGATCGCGGGCGTCTCGGCGCGGGCCTATCACGCCGGCCTGTCGGCCAAGCAGCGTCGCGAAGTCCAGGACAGCTTCCTCGCCGACGAGTGCCGGGTCATCGTCGCCACGATCGCGTTCGGCATGGGGATCGACAAGCCGGGCATCCGCTGGGTCAGCCATGCCGAGGCGCCGGGCTCGATCGACGCGTATTACCAGGAGATCGGACGCGCCGGACGCGACGGCCAGGCGGCCGACATCGAGCTCTTCTACCGGCACGCCAACCTCGGCCTCAACCGCTTCTTCGCCTCCGGCGGCGTCGGCGACGCGGACCTGCTCGCGGTCGCCGACGCGATCGACAAGCATCACCCGGCCGACGTCGCCGAGCTCGCCACGGCCAGCGGCCTCAGCCCGGCGCGGGTCGAACGCGCGCTCGGCCGGCTGACCGACGCGCGAGTGGTTGCCATCGGCCACCGTTTCCGCCTCGCGCCGCACGTCGACGTCGACAAGGCGGTCGCCGCGGCGTCGGCGGTCGAGCACGATCGGCGTGAGGTCGCACGATCCCGGGTCGAGCAGATGGCGACGTACGCGGAGTACGGCGGTTGCCGCCGCGAGTGGCTGCTGAGCTACTTCGGCGAGCACTACGTCGGACCCTGCGGCAACTGCGACAACGACCTCGCCGGCCGGACCGCGCCGCCGGCGACCGAGGAGCCGTTCTCCGTCGGCGCCCGGGTCGTGCACCCGACGTTCGGGCCCGGCCAGGTCGAGCACTACACCGCCAACACCATGACGGTGCTCTTCGACCGGGTCGGCTACAAAGAGCTCCGTACGGCGTTCATGACCCACAACCACCTGCTCGAACTCGAAGCCTGATGCCGGACGGACCAGAATCAGTACCCGAGTCCGCGCTGCGCATCGTTGCCGGATCGCGCTTCTACCGCTCGGCGTTCCTGGCCTTGCTGATCTCCGGCATCGGTCTGTCGGCCGCCACGCCTCAGCTGACCCTCTTCATGGTCCGGAACCTGGGTGCGCCCCTGCCCGTGGCCGGCCTGTACTACGTCACAAACCTGGCCGCGCCGGTGGCCGGCTATCTGGTCGGCCGATGGTCGGACCGGAGTTCCGATCGGCTGCTCTGGTTCCGGGTGTGCTCGTTGGTCGGCACAGCGGGCTGGCTCGCGATGGCCGCCTCCCACACGGTCTGGCTGCCGTTCGTCATCAGCACTCTGGCGCTGAGTGTGGCCGGCGGGTCGATGGCACAGCTGTTCGCGGCCAGCCGCGACGAGTTGAGCCGGCACCCGACCGCAGCCGACAACCGGGTCGTGGCCACCATCCGGATGGCGTTCACGATCGGCTGGATCCTCGGTCCGGTCTTCGGCAGCTGGTTCGGTGGGGTCTTCGGGCTGCGCGCGCTGCTGGTCGCGACCGCCGTCTGCGTGTTCGCGCAGATGATCCCGCTCGGCCGCCAACGGGTTGAACGGTTCCACAATCTGTCGCTGCCGCCGCGACCCGCGAGCCGGCGCCGGTACGACCACCTGATGCCGCTGCTCGTCTTCACCGGAGTCTGCGTCCTCGCGATGACCGGTGACACGATCAAGTTCGGCTACCTGCCGATCTACATGGCCGAGCAGCTCCACGTCTCGGACTCGGTGCGCGGTGCGGTGATCGGCATCCAGCCCCTGCTCGAACTGCTTCTTCTCCCCCTGGTCGCCAGATTGGCGGATCGGTTCGGGCCGCTGCGGATCATGACCGTCGGCGCGACGCTCGGCCTGTGCGGAAACCTCGCCTACGCGACCAGCACCTCGGTCGGCGGGTTGTTCCTCGGCCAAGCTCTGACGGCTGGTCTCTGGGCCTGCGTCGGCGGGCTCGGGGTCTCGATCGCCCAATCATTGTTCCCCGAGGGCGTCGGCACAGCGTCCGGAATCTTCCTCGGCGCCATCCCGCTCGGATCGGCCGTCGGCGGCGCGATCGGCGGACTCGGCGTAGCGGCGATCGGCCTTCCGCATGTGTTCTTCCTGCCGGCTGCCCTCACCACTCTCGCGGTCCCGGCGTTCGCCGTACTGGCTGTTCGAACCGAACCCCTCCCACCACGGTGACGGGTTGTTAGCCTGGGCTCTCCAGCGGACGACGGGGTGGGCATGAGCGATCGTGAACTGCGCGGCCGGGAGCGGGAGAACGCCGTTCTCGACGGACTCCTCGCGCAGGCGCGGACCGGTCGCAGCGGTGCCCTGGTGCTGACGGGTGAGGCCGGGGTCGGCAAGTCGGCTCTGCTGGAGGGGTTCCTGGCCCGCGCGGGCAGCTGCCAGGTCGCTCGCGTCGTCGGAATCGAGTCCGAGATGGAGCTTGCGTACGCCGGACTCCACCAACTGTGCCGCCCGTTCCTCAGCGGGCTCGATCGCCTGCCGCGTCCACAGCACGAAGCCCTCGGTACGGCGTTCGGGCTGCACGGCGGACCGACTCCGGACAGGTTTCTGACCGGGCTCGCCGTACTGAACCTGCTCTCCGGCGCGGCCACCAAACACCCGTTGATCTGCGTCGTCGACGATGCCCAGTGGCTCGACCGGATGTCCGCGCGGATCCTCTCGTTCGTCGCCCGGCGGCTGGGGGCGGAGGCCGTCGTGATGGTGTTCGCGGTTCGCGACGGCATGGACCACGAGCTCACCGGACTGCCTGAGCTCGAGGTCCGTGGGTTGAACGACACCGACGCCTGCGCCCTCCTGGATTCGGTCCTTCCCGGTCCGGTCGATCGGCGCGTCCGCGACCGCATCGTGGCCGAGACGCGCGGCAATCCGCTGGCCTTGATCGAGCTCCCCCGCGCCTGGACAGCCGCCGAGCTCGCCGACGGTCTGACCGCCGGGAATCTGGCCGGCCGGATCGAGGAGAGCTTCGTACGACGCCTCGAGGTCCTGCCGGCCGAAACCAGGCTGCTCCTGCTCACGGCCGCGGCCGAACCACTCGGCGACGCGACCCTCCTCTGGCGCGCGGCCGAGCGACTCGGGCTCGGCGCTGACCCGGCGGCCGAGGCAATCGAGTCGGGCTTGATCGACTTCGGCCAGCAGGTGCGGTTCCGGCATCCGCTGGTGCGATCCGTGGCGTACCGGATGGCCACGGCCCGGGATCGGCAGGCGGTCCACGAAGCGCTGGCCGCCGTGACCGATCCTGAACTCGATCCGGACCGGCGCGCCTGGCACCGGGCTCAAGCCACCGCGCGGCCGGACGAAGCGGTGGCGGCCGAGCTGGAGCTGTCGGCGCAGCGGGCACAGGCTCGGGGCGGGTTCTTCGCAGCCGCGGCCTTCCTTGAACGCGCGGCCGCACTGACTCCGGAGCCCGACCGCCGGGCTGACCGGGCGTTGGCCGCAGCGATCGCCAAGCGTGGCTCGGGCGCGTTGGACGCGGCCCTGGACCTGCTCATCGGAGTGACCGCCGGGCCACCGGATCCGCGGCGGGAGGCCGAGGCGGAGCGGCTGCGCGGCGAGATCGCGTTCGATCAAGGACGTGCCCGGGTGGCCGCGCGCACGCTGCTCGAGGCCGCCCGGCAACTCGATCCGTACGATCCCGACCGAGCCCGGGTGACCTATCTCGAGGCGATGGCGGCGGCGATCTGGGCCAGCGGCCCCGAAGCACCTGGGATCCTCGCCTTCGCGGCCGGCGCGGCTCCTCCCCCGGCCGACTCGGCGCCGCCGGCCGACCTGTTGCTGCAGGCGCTCGCGCTGCGCTTCACCCGCGGATACGCGACGGCCGCGCCGCAACTCACCAGGGCGCTCGACCAGGCTCGCCGGACGACCATCGGCACCGACGAGGTCGGCAGCTGGCTCTGGCTGGCCGGCGACCGCGCGGCCGGCATCGTCGCGATCGAACTCTGGGACTTCGATGCCGCCGACGAGCTCGCCCTCCGCCAGGACCGGGTCGCCCGCTCGACCGGCGCACTCGTCCAGCTACAGGCAGCCCTCAACTTCCGTGCGACCCTGCTCTGCCTGACCGGCGACCTGACCGCGGTGGCCGGGCTGATCGAGGAAGACCGGCAGATCGCGACTGCCACCGGCAACCCGCGGATCAGGTACGGCGGTCTGCTGCTCGAGGCCCTCCGTGGCAACGAGCACACGGCGACGACGCTGATCGACGAGACCATCAGGGCCGAGACGGCACGCAGCCAGGGGCGGATGACGGCGTTCGCGACGTACGCGAAAGCCCTGCTGAACAACGGTCTCGGACGGTACGACGTCGCCCGCGACGCGGGCTTGCAGGTCTTCGAACAAGACGTTGCCGGGTACGGCGTACTAGTCGTCGGCGAACTCGCCGAGGCCGCGTCGCGGACCGGCGAGACGAAGTTCGTCGAGAGCGCGCTCGCGTGGCTGACCGAACGGGTCGAGGTCACACCTACCGAGTGGGGGCGCGGTATCGAGGCTCGGGTGCGGGCGTTGCTCACCGGGGACGAGGTTGCGTACCGGCGTTCGATCGAGCATCTGAGCCGGACGCGGCTTGGTGTCGAGGTGGCGCGTGCACATCTCCTGTACGGCGAATGGCTGCGTCGTGAAAGCCGGCGGGTGGATGCGCGCGACCAGCTGCGGACGGCCCACGACCAGTTCTCCGAGATGGGACTCGAGGCGTTCGCCGAGCGGGCTCGGCACGAGTTGCTTGCGACCGGCGAGACCGCACGCAAGCGCTCGCCGGAGACGTCCAACGACCTGACCGCGCAGGAGACGCAGATCGCTGGGCTGGCCCGGGACGGCCTGACCAATCCCGAGATCGCGGCGCAGCTGTTCATCAGCCCACGCACGGTTGAGTGGCACCTGCGCAAGACATTCTCCAAACTCGGCATCCGCTCCCGCCGACAACTCCGCAGCGCACTGACCTGACCTCGTCCGACCTGACCTCGTTTGGGCTGAGCTCGTCCGGGCTGAGCTCGTCCGGGCTGAGCTCGTTTGGGCTGAGCTCGCTTGGGCTGAGGTGCGGACCAGTGTGTTCCACGGGTGCGACGGGGTGGGTGGGCTGCCAGAGTCGTTGGTGGAAGCACACACCACAGGAGGAACTGATGAAAGTCCCGTTCAAGTTCGAAGCCACCGTCATCCCGGTCTCGGACGTCGACACCGCGAAGGCGTTCTACGCCAACCTCGGCTGGCGGGAGGACGCCGACTTCGCCTTCGACAACGGCTTCCGAGTCGTCCAGTTCACCCCGCCAGGATCACCGGCGTCGGTCCAGTTCGGCACAGGCATCACCACGGCCGAGCCGGGATCGGCCCGCGGCCTCTACCTCGTCGTCTCCGACATCGAAGCCGCCCGCGCCGAGATCGCCGCGCACGACGTCAAGGTCAGCGAGGTGTTCCACCCCGGAGCGCCCGGCGCCCAGTTCCACGACGATTCGAGCAACCGCGTCGAAGGCCGCGCCGCCGACGGCTCGAGCTACGGCTCGTTCGCGACCTTCACCGACCCCGACGGCAACGCCTGGCTCCTCCAAGAGGTCACCACCCGCCTCCCCGGCCGCGTCGACTCCACCATCACGTCGTTCGCCTCCGCAGCCGACCTCCGCCAGGCCCTGATCAGAGCCGCCGCAGCCCACGGCGAACACGAAGAACGCCACGGCGGCGAATACGACGAAAACTGGCCAACCTGGTACGCCGAATACATAGTCGCCGAACAATCAGGCACCCCACTCCCCGAGTAATCGGACACCGCTCCGCGGCGACTGATCCCTGCCGCCTTCGGCGAGTGCGCGAACTGGAGTCATCGCGCTAATGCGATTGGCGCGAGAGACGTGGTGACACGCGCTGCGGTCACCGCTGCGCGGCTGTCCTGTCACCGCTGCGCGGCGGCCGTCCCGTCGCCGCCTCCGGCGGGTGCGCGGATTGGTGTCATCGCGCCGACGCGGTCAGCGCAGGAGATGTGATGGGGCGGGCACTGCGGTCACCGCTCCGCGCCGGCTGTCCGCTTGCCGCCTTCGGCGGGTGCGCGAACTGCAGTCATCGCGCTGATGCGGTTGGCGCGGGAGATGTGGTGGGGTTGTATGAGCTGGACTGTGGTTAGGTCTGTCCTTGCGGAGGAACTGTGGTTCGCGGTCTCCGCTGCGTGAGTGTGCTAGTCACGGCGGCGTGCGTCAAGGGCGCCTACGGCGTCGCTGCGCGATCTTCGACCCTTGACCCACACCACCGCGACCAGGCAAAGACGCAGCTACGCGGATCCCGCGGGGAGCTATGAGCCAGGTGATGTGGATCCGGTTGGTCGGTGTGGTGCCGGGCTGGTCTGGTTCGGAGTGATTCGGTGCAGAATCCGGTGGACCGGCCGGTCCTGGTCTATCGGTGTGCACGTATCAGTCGCGCGAGGGGCTGTCCCGGGCTCGGGATCTCGCGATCCGGGCAGATTCATCCACCCGCCGGTCCAGCAGCCCGCGACTCGCGGACTGGGGTGGATCTCTTCCCGTTGCGGGTAGAAGATCCTCCCGGCCCCCTTCCCCGCCAGGCCAATCCCGCCACCCGGACAAACCCGACCACATCCCGAGACCCACCCCGCCCCCGGCCCGCCGACCGGCCACCACCTGGAGGGTTCTCCCACGAGATGGCCGGTTCGCCGGTGAAATCCCGGTGGGGGAACGGACAAACTCATGGGAGAACCCATGAGATGAACACCGCCCGGGCGGGGCAACCCCACCACGTCATCGACCGACCGCCCCGAGGGCCTGGCCAGCGGCACCCGGACCGCCACCCCACAGCGATCCACTTCCCAACCGGCCCAATACGAGGGGATAACCTCGTGAGTTGCGGGTTCACCCTTCTAGTACCAGCAGAGAACCCGCAACTCGCGGGGATGTCCTCCGCCGTGATCACCCCACCCGACACCGACCCTGATCGTCAGCCTCACCACGTCCTGCCCTACGGACCGAAGGCCTCACCAGATTCCGCCCCGTGATCACATCCGCTGTGCGACCACTCGGGTGAGCGGCTCCGGGACAGCTGCGATCCTTCCCTGGTCGCGGTGGTGTGGGTCAAGGGTCGAAGATCGCGCAGCGACGCCGAAGGCGCCCTTGAGGCACGCCGGCGCGACTGGCACGATCACGCAGCCCGGAGACCGCGACACCACATCCCCGTCGCGCACACCAGATGAGCGACCGGACACCAGTTCGCGGCCCCGCCGAAGGCGGCAACAAGACAGCCGCCGCGCAGCGGTGACCGATGCACTCCACACCACGTGCCCGCCGGGTAGCGGGCCTCACGCAGACAGCGTCACCACATCCTGTCGCGCAAACCAGGTGGGGGCGTATTAGCAGTTCGCGCACCCCGCCGAAGGCGGTAAAAGACAGCCGCCGCGGAGTGGTGTCGGTTGGGTCAGGGGGTTGAGTTGAGGTGGTTGGCTAGTTCTGTTCGGGAGCGGACGGCTAGTTTGCGGTAGATGCGGGTGAGGTTGGCTTCGACGGTCTTCACGGACATGAAGAGTTCGGCTGCTGCTTCCTGGTTTGAGAGGCCGGATCCGACTAGCTCGGCAACCCGCCGTTCGGTGGCGGTGAGGGTGGTGGTGCTGGGGTACAGGCCCACCCGGCCGGCGTCGTCGCGGGCGCGTTCGGCCCAGCGGGGGATGCCTAGGTCGTCGAAGGAGTCGGCGGCTGCGGTGAGCGTTTCGTCGGCCAGGCCCTTGAGGCCGGCGCGGCGGTAGACCTGTCCGAGCGCCAAGCGGGACCGGGCCGCCTCGAAGGGACTCTCGGCGCCCTTGCGATCGACGATCTCGCGGAGCGCGATCACGGCCTTGTCCACGTCTCCTCGGGCCGCGGTCAGCAACGCGTCGATGCGATCGGCAGCGACACCAGCCTCGCGCCGACCCGACTCACCCTGGCGTCGGAGTACTGCGATGGCCGCCGGGATCTCATCGAGCGCTCCGACCTGCAGTGCGGCGTCGGCGTAGTCGACCGGCCAGAGGAGTTGTTCCAGGTCGACCAGCTTCGCGTTCGCGACGATCTCCGCCAGCTCACGCAGCGGCACCAGCGCGGCCTGCCAGTTTCGGGCCGAGGTCTCGATGAAGCCGAGCTGTGCCAAGAAGCCGGCCAGCCAGTACGTTACCCCGCCCTCTCGTGATCGCGACGCCGCGATCGTGGCCAATTCACGCGCTTCGTCAAGGTCCCCGGCGTACTCCAGGACCAGGATGTGAGCCATGGCGTCCTGCAGGCCCAAGCTGCCGACCCAGGAACCGGCCCGATCCGCCTCTTCCAGAGCTGCCCGGGCTTCGCGCACCTTCGATGCGCGGATCCGGTTCATGATCAGGCCGATGTACAGGCTCGAGAGGTCGCCGTACCGGCCGGCCGCGACGGTCCGCTCGATGCCTTCGCGGGTGTGCCGTTCGGCGGATTCGTCGTTCCAGGCTGCGTAGAAACTCCGCGCCCAGGCCCATTCGGCGGCAGAGACCTCGAGCGCCGATCTCTCGACCAGCCGTTCGATCTCGGCCAACGTGTTGTCCGGATCACCCATCCCCCACAGCCGTTCGACGCTCTGCTGCTGGTTCAGCGCAATGAGTTGGAGGTCCGGTCGTCCGAGCGCGATCACCTCGTCCAGCGCGAGCCGGTTGAACCGCATCGAGATCTCGCCGTGGCCCTCCATCCGGTGGTAGTCGCTGAGCTTCAGCAAAACCTCGGCCCGGACCTCGCTGCCGGCCGGCGCGATCTCGAAGGCGTCCTCGAACCGGGATCGGGCGCCAATCAGGTCGCTGGTCAACAACCCCTGCCGCAGCAAGACCTGGGCACGCTCCTCGGGTGACGCCGCGAGCGCAGAGCCCTGCTCCAGCGCGACCTGCGCCGCCAACCCATCGCCCGCGCCGAGATAGGTATCCACGGCCAACAGCCACCGCCGGAAACTCCCGGCGGTCTCGACATCGGTCGGAGTCGCCAGCGCCGCACCTTCCAGCAACTCGCCGGCCAACTGCTGGGCACCGCGACTCCGGGAGATCTCGGCTGCGCGTTCCAATTCGTCGGCGGCGCTGTCGTCGGGGGCGACGATGGACTTCGAGCGGTGGCGGGCGCGTTCGACCGGATCCTCGAGCTTGTCGGCGAGGATCCGGTGCGTACGACGACGCTCGTCCGGCGCGGCTCCGTCGTACAGGGCCGATGCCAGCAGCGGGTGGGTGAACTGGACCACCGCGCCCGCCCCGACCCTGGCGATATCCCAGTCGCTCGCGGCCTCGAGTGCTGAGCGAAGCCGAGCCTCCTCCTCGATCCGCTGCAACTGCGCAACCGTGAGCCGCCCGGCCGCGGACACCAGCAGCAGGACCTCGCGAGCGGTCTTCGGCAGCAGCGAGACCTTCTCCGCGAGCAGGCCCGTAAGGCTCGGCGGAATGGGAAAGATCGGATCCTGACCCTGCTGGGCACTCCAGCGCCACTTGGACAGATCGGACTGCATCGCCAGCGCGATCATCAAGGCCAGGAACGGGTTCCCGCCGCTGGCGCGCGCCACCCCGGCGCTCATCGGCGGCGTCCATCGCGGCCCCAGCCGCTTGCGGAGCAGATTCCCGATCGCCCAGTCCGGCAAGGGCTCGAGCGTGAGGTCGTGCCGCGGTTCGGCCAGGATCCGGATCAGGTCGTTGCCGGCGCCCGGATCAGGTCGCGTGCCGACCAGGACACTCACCCGGCCGGGATCGACGCTGCGCAAGGCGAAAGCGAGGCTGCCGATGCTCGCCGGATCCATCCACTGCACGTCGTCGATGATCAGCGTCACCGGCTCGTCCTCACCCAGCTGCGTCAACAACGTCCGGACCGCGAGCGGCACGGCCAGGGCGTCGACCTCGTGGTCGTCCGGCTCGGCGCGCTGCAGCGCCACGGCAAGCGCGCGCCGCTGCGGTCCAGGAAGCCGGTCGTCCGGGGTCTGACTCACCAGCTCGGCCAGTCCCGCGAACGGCAGACCGCGGTCGAACTGCGTCGGCGAGACGGAGAGCACCCTGCGACCCCGGCGCTGGGCCAGCTGATCGGCCACCTTCAGCAGGCTGCTCTTGCCGAGACCGGGCTCCCCGGTCACCACCATGCTGCCGCCGCCATCGAGCACGTCCCGCACAACTCGCACAGCGTCCTCGCGCCCGAACAGGCCGTAGTTGGCCGCAGTCACCTCGTCCACCGGGACATCATCCGTCACCCCGTGACCCTGATCGAGGGTCTGACCAGAGAGTGTCGAGGGTTTTCCCGACAGCGGTGAGAGCGATCCCACACGTAGCGTCACAGCCATACAGACCGACCCTTGGAGAAACGCCATGACTCAACCGACAGTGCTCCTCATCCACGGCGGATTCGTCGACGGCTCCGGCTGGCGCGGCGTGTACGACCGGCTCCGCGCCGCGGGCCGCACGGTTCGCGTCGTCCAGAACCCGACCCAGTCGCTCGAGGGCGACGTGGCCGCGACCAAGCACCTGCTCGACGAGCTCGACGGCCCCGCGGTCCTCGTCGGTCACTCGTACGGCGGTGTCGTCATCACCGAGACCGGCAGCGACTCGCGCGTCGCCGGACTCGTCTACATCGCGGCGTTCGCCCCGGACAAGGGCGAGTCCGTCAACACGCTGATCGCCGACCCGCCCCCGGGTGCGCCGGTGCCGCCGATCCTGCCGCCCAAGGACGACCTGCTCTTCCTGGACCGGGACAAGTTCCACGAGTCGTTCGCCGGTGACCTCCCCGCCGACGAGGCCGCGTTCATGGCCGACTCGCAGGTGCCGTGGGGCGTCGACGCCCTCGGTGGCGCGGTCACCGAGCCCGGCTGGCGCTCGAAGCCGTCCTGGTACCTCGTCGCCGCCGACGACCACATGATCCCGCCGCCGGCCCAGCGCCAGATGGCCGAACGCGCCGGTGCGACCGTCCGCGAGGTCGCCGGCAGCCACTCGGTGTACGTCTCCCAGCCGCAGGCCGTCGCCGACCTCATCAACGCCGCGGTCGACTCCCTCAGCTGACGCGCGCTCGGGGTTGGGGACTCGGGTGCCGAGCTCCCCAACCCGCGCGAGGCGATAGGTTCGCTCCGTCCGGACCCATCGCGAAAGGGAGCGCCGATGACGGAGGTTGCCCTCGGCTCGATCGAGTCGCTCGCGGACCGGGTACGACGACTCGCGGCCGGCTCCCGCCGTACGATCGTCGGCATCGCCGGAGCACCTGGCGCCGGGAAGAGCACGGTCGCCGCTGCGCTGGTGGACGAGCTCGGATCCGACGCGGTGCTGGTGCCGATGGACGGCTTCCATCTCAGCAACGCCGTCCTCGAATCCCTGGAGCGTCGCGATCGCAAGGGTGCGCCGGACACCTTCGACGCGGCCGGGTACGTCGCTCTGCTGCGACGACTGCGGACACCCGAGGCCGATGTCGTGTACGCGCCCACGTTCGTCCGGGAGATCGAAGAACCGATCGGATCCAGCATCGCGATCCCGCCCGAGACCCCGATCGTCGTGACCGAGGGCAACTACCTCCTCCTGGACACCCCGCCGTGGGACCAGGTCCGTGAACTCCTCGACGCCGCGTGGTACCTCCGGCTCGACGACGCCGTACGACTCGAGCGGCTGATCGCGCGACACATCGCGTACGACAAGACCCCTGCCGCCGCCCGCGAGTGGGCCGAAGGCACCGACCAGCGCAACGCGGACGCCGTCGCCGCCTCGGCCCACAACGCAGACCTCATCCTGCGGCCGTGATCAGTCGCGTGCCTTCAGGCTCCGGTCGAAGACGGTGAGCCCGATGACAACGACGCTGACGCCGGCCAAGATCGCCGCGACCAGGTGCAGGCCGCCGTCGGTGACCTCGTGCCGGAAGACGACGCCGGTGATGATCGACGACGCGATCGAGCCCAGGTAGCTGAAGGTACGAAACAGACCGGCGGCGGTGCCGACATGCTCAGCCGGCGCCTGGACGTACAGCGCGGTCTGGTTGCTGACTGCGGTTGCGCCGAGCGTGATCGCGAAGAGCAGCGTGACGGCGACAATCAGCAGAACCGGCGTCGACGAGGTGAGCAGCGCGACCGCCCCGGAGGCGAGCAGCAGACTGGCGGAACCGATGATCAGCGGTCCGCGGACGAGGTTGCGCTTCGACACCGGCCGCGCGATCACCGCGGCGACGACGCCCATCGGCAACAGCACGAGACCTGCCACCTCCGGGGACAGTCCGTGTCCGGCCTGCATCCACTGGGTCACGCCGTACAGGACGGTGTAGGTGGCCAGCAGCGTGAGTGCGCTGCGTAGGTAGGTGCGGGTCAGCGCCAGGTTCGAGACGAGCAACCGCATGTCGATGAACGGCGTCGCCGTGCGCAATTCCCACCACACGAGTACGGCGCCGACCACGGTCGCGATGCCGAGCGGGATCCAGTTGGGGCTCGGGAGCGACAGCAGGAACACCAGTAGAGCGCTCATCGTGCCGCCGAACAGCACGATCCCGGTGACGTCGATCAGGCGAGCCAACTCCCGCAGTGGTCGGTGTATCAGCGGAGCATCCCGCGGGATCCAGGCGAGCGTGAAGGCCAGCGCGATCAGCGTGACCGGGATATTGACGAGGAACGCCGAGCGCCAACCGAAGAACCCGACGAGCAAACCACCGATCGGCGGGCCGACCGCGATCGTGATCGTGCCCGCGATCGTGAGCCCGCCCAGCACGCCGCCGGGCGGTTCGCTCAGACCGGCTGCCAGCGAACGGCGACGGATGATCACCATCGCGGCGGGATAGCCGGCCGAGGTACCGATCCCGATCAGGACTCGTGAGACGGTCAGGGTCGCCAGGTTCTGCGCGAGTCCGCCGAGGACTCCGCCCAGGAGGACCAGCACGATGCCGACCAGGAAGACCCGGCGTGGGCCGAGCTGCTCGGCCAGTTTCCCGGCCGTCGGCTGGGCGATCGAGCAGGCCAGGTACAGCGCTGAGACCAGGACGGCCGTCGCCCCGACCGCGACACCCATCGCACGCGCGATCGGCACCAGCGCGGTCGCGATCAGCGAGCTGTTGATCGGATTGAGCGCGGAACTGATGAACAGCGGCGTGACGAACCGCGGCGAGAACGCCTTCGCGCCGGCCGGGAGCAGCTCGCGGGCATCAGTAGGTGTCGACACGGGAGGGTGTCTCCTCTAGGGACGAGGTGGCGGTGGCACTAGCCAGGCCGCCTGAACAGGTTGCCTGTCTAAACTATACAGGCAGCCTGTCTATTCCGCGAGTGATCGGTCCGGCGACGCTAGGGTTCTGTGCATGACGACGACACCGGCGGCCGGAGAGGTCGCGCGCCGGCTCGCGCCCGCGATGACCCGGCTCCGCACCCGGCTGCGGGCCGAATCCGCGCCCTCGGACCGGCGCTGGACGTGGTCGCAGATCACCATCCTGAAGCGGATCGAGACCGAGGGCGCGACCACCGTGAGCGCGCTCGCGGCGGCCGAACACGTCCGTCCTCAGTCGATGGCCGAGACCGTCGCCATCCTGCGCGCGGAGGGGTTCCTGACCAGCGATCCCGACCCCACCGACGGCCGCAAGACCCTGATCTCGATGACCGACGCGGGCCGCGAGCTCATCACCACCATCCCGGCCGTCCGCGCGGCCTGGCTCGAGGTCGCGATCCAGGACCACGCCACGGCCGACGAACGCCGTACCCTCGCCGAGGCCGCCGAGATCATGGAACGCCTCGCCGACAGCTAAGGCTTACGGTCCGCGATCAGGTGCTCCGCAACTTCTCGGAGCTTGATGTTGCCGTCCTGGGAGACCCGGGTGAGGAAGGCGAACGCTCGCTCGTCGGTCATTTGGTAGCGCTCCATCACGATGCCGACCGCGGTGCCGATGGTCGTGCGGGTCCGGACGGCCTCCCGCAGGTTGTGGATCTCGCGGGCATAGTCGATCGCCATCGCGGCCTGATGCCGGAACAGCTCGCCGATCGCGCCGAGGTCGCTGAACGAGCCGACCTCGTGGGCGTACAGGTTCAGCGCGCCGCGCGACTTCGGCGCGTCGAACAGCCGCACGGCCGCCTGCGCCCGTAATCCGGCCGCCACCGCGGTCACGGCGTACCGGGCGAAGCGCTCGTCATGAGCGAGATCGGGCGAGGAGACATGCACGGTCTCGGCCGCGGCCGAGTAGCAGGGACCCTCGTGCAGTTCGTACTGCGCGGCATCGACGCCCCAGAGCAGTTCGTCGGTCGGCGCGATCGTCTCCAGTCGGTCCCCCGCGTGCAGGATCGTGATGCTCGCGTAGTCGACCTCCGGCAGCACCTCGACCGCCGCGGTCGTAATACGACTCAGCGTGTGGTCGAGGTCGCCGGGTGTCAGCGTCGTAGCCAGGCGCTGGGCCAGGTCCACGAGTCGGTCGTCACTCATTCCCTCACCGGTACCCCCGCGAGGCAGGAGCGAACCTCGGCGGACCGAGTACGGCGCCGACTGGGCGCCGTACTCGGACACGGTCAGGGGTAGCTGACCAAGTATCGCTGCTGGTTCGCGGCGTTGGCGACGCCGCCGGTGTTGTTGATGACATTGTTGATCGTGCCGACGCCACCCAAGGAGACCGAGACAAGGTCATGGAAGCGCACGTTCGGCGTGTTGGGCACCTCGAAGGATCGCGAGGCGACGATGGAGGTGTTCGGGCTGAAGAAGCAGTAGCTGCCCACTCCCCAGGCCTCGTGGGACGTGACGTTGTCCGCAACCTTGTACGCCGCCCACCCCTGGTTGCCGCCGCCGCTGGACCACGACGCCTGGTCGGGAACGTCGTACGGGAACTCGTTCTGGTAGAAGTACGTGCGGCCGCCGTTGCCGTTCCACAAGGTCTCGTACTGCTGGAAGTGCTCGACGAAGAGCCCGTACATCGTCACGTTGTTGCCGTTGACAACCAACCCGTTGGCGGCCGTGTTGACGTTCCAGCCGACGCCGTCGCCGTGGTCGCCGCGCCACAGCCACAGGTGGTCGCCGATCACGTCGTTGCTGTTCACCTGCAGACTCACGGTCGCCTTGCCCACGTGGGCGCCACCGATGCGTGCGAAGACGTCGTGCAGCGAGGTCGGGTTCGCCGCGTGGCTCGCGGTCGAGCCCACCGGGCCGATCTGGATCAGCACCGGCGAGTTGACCGGGCCCGCGTCGACGAGCAGGCCGGCGAGCTTCACGCCGTCGACGTCCGCAACGCTGATCGCGGCCTGACCGGTGTCCGGGATGAGCGTGGCAAGACCAAGCCCGAGTACGACGGTGTTCGCCCGGTTCACCCGGATCGTGTCGCTGAGGTGATAGACGCCGGGCGTGAAGAGCAGGTGCTTGCCCTGATCCAGCGCGGCGTTGATCGTCTCGGTGGTCGCGCCGGGCTTGACCACGTAGAAGTCGGCGAGGCTGATCGACGATCCGGCGGCCGGTCCCTGCGACCAACTGGTGCCGACCGCGTTCGTCCGCACGGCCGGGACGAACACGTTGTACTTGCCGGCGGCATCGACGTACAGGAAGGGCTTCTCCCGGATCTTCGGGGTCTGGCCGACCACCGTGTGCGAAGGGTTCGGGAAGTTCTGCGGCGGGGTGCCCGTCGTACCGACGAACACCATGTTCCAGACCGAGCCGTTCCAGCCGCCGAACTCGGAGTTGCGCGACATGAACTGCTGCTGGGATCCGGACACGACGGTGTGATCGATCTTGGTGTCCGCGAAGAGACCACCGCTGGCCCAGCCGTCGCCGCCGTTCCAGAGCTGGATCTCCGGCGCGCCCTTCAGGTGCATCCGCCGGTACGGCGCTGCCTGCGAGACGGCCCACCGTTCGATCTGGCCGGCCGGGGTGGTGACCGACAGGTTCTCGGCGGAGCGCCAGAAGTTCTGGGTGGCGTTGCCCTTGTTGTTCGGGTTGTCGCCCTGTTGCAGCCAGTCCGCCTCGACGCGGACGTGGCCGTTGAGGTTCACGTCGTCCGGCGACAGGCCGAGACCGGCGACCTGGGTATAGAAGCCGAGGTTCACGTCGGCCGTGTAGTTGCCGGGCTTCCACAGTGCGGCGTATCGCTGGGTGCCGAACTGGTTGGTGTGCATCTCGTTCGCGATCTGGTTCAACCGGTTCTGCATGTCGGCTTGGGGCGTGCTCGGGCTGAACACGAAGACGTTCGGCCCGAAGTCGGGATTCGCCGGATCCGTCGGCGGAATCACCGGTCCCGTGCCGCCGTCCGTGCTGTGCACCGCAACCTCCCAGAGCGAGTAGCCGTAACCAGTGCCGCGCTGCGTCCCGGTGATCCGCAGGTATCGACCGCTGCCGGTGACGTCCAGCGTCTGCGAGCCACCTGCGCCGGTGGTCGTCGAGTAGATCTGGTTCCAGCTGGTCGCATTGTCGGACAGCTCGATCCGGAAGGCCTTTCCGTACGCCGCCTCCCAGCTCAACGAGATCTGGCAGACCGAGGTGGTCGAGCCGAGATCGACCTGCAGCCACTGCGGATCGGAGAAGGCACTGGACCAGCGGGTTCCGGTGTTGCCGTCGACCGCGGCCGAGGCGGGCGTACCGGCGTTCTCCGTCGACGACGCGGTGGCGGGGCGGTTCAACGCGACGTTCGACGTACCACAACCGGCTGCAGCGGCAACGGTCTCACCAGAACCGATGCCGGCGGCAACAAGTATCAGGGCAGCGAAACAACGTAAGAGTTTTGAGGACATGGACGAGACCAATCAGTAGGGGCGGGGCCTGAAGTGGCACTGAGAGAGCGCTCTCAAGCAGAGTGGTCACCCTGCCTGTGACTGTCAAGGGACCACGAGCCGCCTGCGGTTCCGGAACTGTTCCGGAACCGTCAGGCGGGTCTTAGGCAGACTCGCGGACGACGAGTTCCGGGTCGAAGACGACTGAGGTGAGACCGATGTCAGGGTTGGCCAACTGGTCCAGCAGGATGGTGGTCATCCGAGCGGCCATCTCCTCGACCGGCTGGGCAACCGTCGTCAAACGTGGCCGGGCCAACCGGGCCGGTTCGCTGTCGTCGAAGCCGATCAGGGCCACGTCGTCGGGCACCGCGCGGCCGTGGTCGTGCAGCACCCGAAGCGCGCCGATCGCCATCAGGTCGTTCGCGGCGAAGATCCCGTCGACGTCGGGCGCCAGCTCGAGCAGCTCCGTCATCGCCCGCTCACCGCTCTCGGTCGTGAAGTTGCCTCGGACAACATCCACGTACGGGACTCCATGCCGTTCCATCGCTCGCTGGAAGCCCGCCAGCCGGTCGTTCGCGGCCGGGAGATCGGCCGGGCCGGCGATCGTCGCGACCCGCCGGCACCCCCGATCCGCCAGCCGCTCGGCGGCCAGCGCGGCGCCGGCCTCGTGCGCGAGATCGACGAAGCTGATCGGCACCGGGACCCCCGGCCGCGCGAACAGCACGGCCGGGATCCCCGCATCCACGAACAGCTGTGGCAACGGATCCTCCGCATGAGTCGAGACCAGCAACGCACCGTCGGCGTTACCGCGCCGGACGAAGTCGACCGCCTCCCGGCGGGCGTCGTCGGAGTCGGCCAGCATCAGCGTCGGGTGCATCGCCTGCGATCGCAGGTGCCGCACCACTCCCCCGGTGATCCGCCCGAAGAACGGATCACCGAAGATCTGGTCGGCCGACCCGTCGGATCCTGAGATCACCAGGGCCACCGTGCCCGAACGCCGGTTCACCAGCGTCCGGGCCGCGGCGTTCGGGATGTACCCGGTGGACTCGATCGCCTTCGTGACGGCGGACCGGATGCTCGGGTTGACCGTGGCGATCCCGTTCACCACCCGGGACACGGTGGCGCGCGACACCCCCGCCGCCCTGGCCACGTCCTCCAAGGTCGGCGTACGGCGAAGTGCCCGTTGCGTCATCTCACCCCTTCTCAGCGTTTGTAAATGCCGAACTCGTACAGCGAATAGCCGAATCCGGTCCCCCGCTGGGTCCCAGTCAACCGGACAAACCGTCCGGACCCACCAACGGTCACGTCATCGACATCGCCGTTCCCGTCGGCCGCACTGAACAGTGGTCGCCACGCGTTCCCGTCGTCCGACACCTCGATCCGGTAGGCCCGCGCGAAGGCGCTCTCCCAGATCAGCTGGATCCGATCGAACGATGTCACCTGCCCGAGATCCACCTGCACCCACTGCGGATCCGACCAGTCACTGGCCCAGCGCGTCGTCGCGTTCCCGTCCGTCACATTCGACGGCGGGTACGGCGCGCCGTTGCCGACCTGCTGGTACGACGACGCAGTCACCGGACGCCCGCGCGCGATGTTCGTCCCTTCGACCGGCGGTGCGACCACCCGGAACGAGCGAGTCTCGATCCCGACGTTCCCATGCCCGTCGCGCACATAGTCGTACAGCTTCCACACGCCGAGCCGCTGGGGAACCGTGACCGTGAACGGACCGTTGCCGCTCGACGGCGTGGTCACGAGCGCGCCGCTGCCGTCGACGTACTTCCCACCGACCTTGAACTCGTGCGTGAGCGGATCCCCGTTGGGATCAGTGACGGCGACAGCGACGGAGATGGTCCCGCCGGCCGGTACGTCGGTGGTCCGGCTCAGGGTCATGTTCGTGATGACCGGTGGCGTGTTGCCACCGGACGGACCGCCGTACGCCTGCCGGATCGCGTAATAGGCAAGGCTTTTCTCATTACCCGGCGTGATGTTGAACCAGACCGCACCGAAGTCGTTCTCGGAGCCGTAGTGGAACAGCGTGGCGCCGAGCGCGACGCCCGCGTGGCCGGCGATGCAGTTCCACGCCTGTGTGTAGCCGTCGCGCTTCTGCAGGTCGGTCGGCTGATTCGGTACGCCGTTCGCGTCGTTCGGGACCTCCCATTCACCGGCCGGTCCGCCCTCGGTGAGGATGTACGGCTTGGTGTAGTGGCCGTCGATCCAGTCCTGCTTGACCTGGCAGACGTGCCCGTACGAGTTGACCGCCAGCAGGTCGAGATCCGGCGAGTAGCGGGCGAAGTACGGCCAGGCGCCCGTCCACGCATCGGTCGAGGTGACCGGATGGTTCGGGTCGATGGCGTGGATCGCCTTGGCCGCGTCGTTCACGAAGGTGGCGTACGCGATCCGCTGATTCTCGAGCTCGGTGCCGGAGAAGCAGTTCTGCAGACCGAGGACGGACTCGTTGCCGACGTTCCAGAGCAGAACGCCTTGGTTGTCCTTGTACTCGGTTGTCCAGCGCTGGATCTCGCCAAGCATCGTGGACTTGTAGTTGGTGTCGGTGACGTAGTTGACGCAACCGCCGCTACCAGGCCCACCACCAGGTTGGAGCCAGTAACCGGCGACGACCCGCATGCCGTTCGCGGCCGCGGCGTCGAAGAGCGGCTTGGAGCTCGCATCGGTCCCCCACGTCCGGACGGTGTTGACTCCGATCGATTTCAACTCGGGCAGGCGTTGCGCGGCTTCCGTTGCCGGCGGCCCCCAAGTCAGGCCTTTGACGACCCAGGGCGCGTTGTTCACGAGCAGCTGCCAATTGCCCTGGGTGCCGGCGACGTGGACCGTGCCGGAGCCCTGCGGCGGACCGCTGTCGCCCGGCGTGCCATACACCTGGAACTCCCACAGCGAGTAGCCGTAGCCGCCCACGCGCTGGGTGCCGTAGAAACGCACGTACCGGCCGGAGCCGTTCACTGCGAGGGTCTCAGTACCGCCATGTCCGGTGGTGGTGCTGTAGATCGGGTTCCAATTGCTGACCGTTGGCGGACACCTCGACCCGATAGGCGGTCGCGTACGCCGCCTCCCAGCGCAGCACGATCTGGTCGACGGTCGCCGTCGCACCCAGATCCACCTGCAGCCATTGCGGATCCGCGAACGTGCTCGACCATCGGGTGCCGAGGTCACCGTCCACGGCTGCGGTCGCCGGGGTACCGGCGCCTTCGGCGGACGAGGCCGTCACCGGTTTCCCCTGTGACAGCAGGGTTGCGGCCTGCGCCGGCTCGGTCAGCAGGACCAGATTGCCAAGGAGGAACAGGCCTGCCGCGACCAGCACGGCGACCGTCCTGTGCGGACTTCGGAGCTTCATCTGGGCGAACTCCTTCAGTGGAGAGAGACTGGGAGAGCGCTCTCTCACGGACCGATGGTCGCCGCCGGATTCCCGCGCTGTCAATACCTTGTTACGGCCTGGTCACGCTCAGTCGGTTCCGGAACTCCTCAGGTGTTGACACGAACGGTGGACCGGATCAAGGTGTCCCAGAGAGCGCTCTCCCGCGATTCGTCCACCCGCGGGCTGCCCGATCCACCGCCCCCGCGGAATCCCCCCGACCGGAGGAGTTCCGTGTTCACGAGAAGAAAAGTCCTGTTCGCCGGCGCGACCAGCGCCGGTGTCATCGCTGCTCTGCTGACGGCCCTCGCCGGGTCGTCCGCGCAGGCCGACGACCTGGTCACCCACCACGAGTTCCAGGTCAACTGCACCGTTCACCACCGCGCGCCCGACGACCCGATCGTGTTCCCCAACCTGCCGGGCGCCTCGCACGAGCACAGCTTCGTCGGCAACACGACGACCAACGCCGCGACCACCTTGAACAGCCTGACCGCGGCCGGCGCGTACTCCACGACCTGCCTGAATCCCGACGATCTATCGGCGTACTGGTGGCCGACGATGTTCCGCGGCGATCAGCCGATCATCCAGACCTGGGCACAGACCATCTACTACAAGTCCGGCATCCTCGACTACACGAAGGTCCAGCCGTTCCCGCCGGGCATCCGGTTCGTCGTGGGGAGCCCAAGTGCGACGCTGGACGCGTTCCGGACCGCGCCGGGCGCCGTCGAGGGCTGGGAGTGCGGCGACAGCTCGCACAACTGGGACTTCCCGGCCAGTTGCCCGGCCGGGACCCAACTGAACGTCCGCTACCAGGCACCGAGTTGCTGGAACGGGCACGACCTCGACTCGGCCGACCACAAGAGTCACATGGCTTACCCGGTCAACGGTGTCTGTCCCGCCACGCATCCGGTCCCGGTGCCGATGCTGGAGTTCAAGATCGCGTTCCCGGCCGACGGTGACGAGTCCGCCATTCATCTGGCCAGCGGCCGCGGGTACTCCTGGCACTACGACTTCTTCAACGCGTGGGATCCGCCCACGCTCGCCGCGCTGGTCAGCCACTGCATCAACGGCGGGCTGCAGTGCAACTCCCGCGGTTTCGACCTCTACAAGCCCGACCGAGGACAGGTCCTCGGCGACAACTACCGCCTCCCCGGACGCCCCTGACCAGTCTCCTGCGGTGCCGAGCGGCGGGCAGGCCCCGGCACCGCAGGTCGATCACCCAACCCTGGAGTCACCCATGCGATCCCTCCTCACGCTCGCACTGGTGGCCGGAGTCCTCGCCGGTTGCGGCGCCCAGCACCCGCAGGCGTCGTTGCCGCCGGCTCCCGCCACGACCCAGTCGGAGTTCAACCCCACCGACGCCGCCTGGCTCGAGCTGATGATCCCGATGGACGAACAGTTCGTCCGGATCCTCGGCCTCGCGTCCACCCGCTCCTCGAACGTCGCCCTCCGGCAACTCGCGACGAACCTCTCCACCAGCCACCAAGCGGAGTTGACGCAGCTCGTGGCGCTGCGCGACCGCGCCGGGCTGCCGACCGGCAACCCGCACGAGGGCCACGACATGCCCGGCATGATGACCGAGGACGAGATTGTTGCCCTCGGCAATGACCAGGGCCCGGCCTTCGACCGGGTCCTGCGGTCCGAGATCAAGGACCACCTCGACCAGTCGGCCCTCGTCACCACCAGCGTGATCGCGGCCGGTCACGCGGCCGACCTCAAGAAACTGGCGGCCTCGATCAAGCAGACCCGAGGCCGCCAGCTCACCCAACTCAGCTCAGCCGGAGGTAGTCGACGTTGAACCCACCGGTCTCGCAGAACAACGTCACCACCTGATCGCCGGCCGGCAACGTCACCTGCGTATGCACCGACTGGTACGACGCCCACCCGCCGGTATCAGGCACCGACACCTTCGCCAGCACCGCACCCGAGGCGTCACGCAGTGATACAGCGTCCGGAGCGATCGCGCCCGTACCGTTCGCGACCCGCAACTCCAGGTCGTACGTACCGGCCTGGGCGACATCCACCCGGTATTGCAGCCAGTTGCCGGCCGCGGTCCATCCGACGTTCTTACCGCCACTCGCCGCCGGGTTGTTCTCGATGAAGTTCGCGCCACCGTCGGTCCACCCGTGTTGAGCGACGTACGACTCGGCCTCGACTCGCGCACCGACCGGCGCGCCATGCGGCCGCACGGTCACATGAACGCTCACCTCGTCATGGGCCGCGCCATCGGTGACCCGGAATCGCAGGTCCTGCGCACCGGCCGAGGTCGGCCGCAGCGTCACGAGCCCGGTCTGCGCGTCCAGGCTGACCCCGTCCGGCAGATCGGTGGCGTAGTACGCGAGCCGGTCGCGGTCCCGATCCGTTGCAGACAGCTGGACGGTCGTCGTACCGAACTGATCGGCGACGACATCCGGCACAGCCGCCAGCACCGGCGCGTGGTTGCGGTGCGACGACGGCACGTCGCCTTGCCAGCGGTACGTCGCGTACGAGTTGGCCGGCACCGTCACCGTGAAGGACTTCCCGGCCAGCACCACCCGAACCGTGCTCGGCGTCGCGTTGGCGTTGCCCACGATCGCGGTAAACCGATCGCCGCGGTCCTTGAACACCAGGTTGCTGATCCCGTTCGCGGTCGCGCTCGACTCGACCCGGGTGTCTTCCGGGCCGAGGTACTTCGCGAACTGACCCATCGCGTACAGCTCGTCGCGGACGCTGAACGTGCGCGTGGTGGTGTCGACCTTCACCAGGCGGTTCGGCCACTTCGTCGTCCGGCCGACTTCCTCCCAGTCGACGTTGTTGTCGCGCAGCGGCGTCCAGTGCAGGGTGCCACCGTCCTGGTCGGTGGTCTGCGCCCACATCACGTACGACGAAGCATCGAGCCGGAAGTAGCTCAGGATCGTGGCCGCCGACAGGTCGCTGGTCTCGGTCATGTGCACCGGCTTGCCGGTCTGCTCGTACGCGTCCCGCATGACCGTCGGGTCACCCCAGTACGGGTGGAAGGCGATCGCGTCGGCCGCCTTGCGGGCCTGCGGATCGTCGAGGATGCGGTAGTAGTTCTTCGTCTCCGTGCTGTTCGGGTCGCGCCAGTCCCAGAAGTTGAAGTCGTGCACGTACAACTGGGTGTCCAGGTGCGCGCGCTTCACCTCGCGCTTGACCGCGACCGCCAGCTTCTGCTGCTGCGGGATGCTGATGTCCATCGCGGGGTAGACGACGTCGATGCCCGGCTCGTTCAGCAGCGTCAGGGCGTCCACCTTGATGCCCTGCTTCGCATAGGCCTGCACGTACTTCACGTAGTACCGGGCGAAGACATCGATGGCATCGTCGCGGAGCTTGCCGACCTGGTAGTACGACGTGGTGCTGCCGGGCTTGAGCGCGACCTCGCCGGTGAACCTGTTGTTGGTCTTCATCCACGCCGGGGCGCTCCACGCGGAGGCGAAGAACGTCGCCCGCGGGTTGTAGCGCTGGATCAGCTTGATCGTGTCGATGATGTGCGCGTCGACGTCGCGCTTGATCGAGAAGTACTTGAGGTCCCAGTCCTCGACGCCGGCGGGCGGTTCGTCGTACGACCAGAACGGCAGGTGCTCGATCAGGTCCGGGCTGCCGATGGTCAGGCGGAACCGGTCCAGCCCGGCGCCGGTCTTCGGATCGACCAGCAGGCGGATCGCCCGGTCTCGCTCGGCCGGGGTCAGCTTCCACAGGTTCGAAACGCTGGTCTCGTCGAGCGAGAATCCGATTCCTGTGTAGCGCTGCCGCAGGGTGCTCGGGTCGATGACGACGGTGGCGTCAGCTGTTCCGCCGGTGTCACTTCCGACGTGCGTGCTGGGCAGCGGCTCCCACGCGTGCGCGGCGCCGCTGGAGTAGGTGCCCGTGACAAGGGCACCATGCTGGGACTCGGGCTTACTGGCTGTTGCGGGCAGGCCGGCGGCCACCAAGCTACCGGCGGCTGCAGCAATCACGACTGCGACGGGCAGAGATCGCCTCACGGTGCCTCCTCAGGGCGGCGGAGAGCGCTTTCATTCGACCGCGACTCTACTGCTCCGAACCCCGAACCCGAACAGCTCGACCGCGCGTCCGGTTTGTTTCAGCGCTGTTTCACGGGCTCGCCTCGGCGTGCTGGTGAATCGCCAGATTTAGCCCGCGTTCACACATGGTTGATGGCCGGTGGGGCACAGGGCAACCAGGCGGCCTCAGATAGCCCGCGGGAAACGCTGCCGAGGTCGCGCGCGTTGAACAGACAGCGCGCGCGACCGCCCCGCGCTCGGTCGGATCAGCTCGGTAGTTTGCGTGTGTCGATCAACTGTTGCGCGACGTCGCGGAGCTTCGTATTGGTGTCCTGGGAATACCGCTTCAGGATCGCGAACGCACGGTCGCCGTCCACGTCGTAGCGCTCCATCAGGATCCCCATCGCCTGCCCGACCAGCTTTCGGGCGTCGACCGCCTGCGCCAGACTCGCCTCGCGCCGGGCGCTGGCAACCGCCACTGAAGCATGGCGCGCCAGGATCTCCGCGACCGCCTCGTCGTCGGCGTCGAAGGCATCCGGCACCGAGCTGTACAACCCCAGCACGCCGACCGTGCCGGCCGAGGTCGTCAACGGGACGTCCAGCACAGTGCGGACCCCCAGCGACAGCACCTTCGACGCCCAGTCCGGCCACCGGCCGTCTGTCACGGTGTCACGAATCAACACTGTCCGGTGGTCGCTCATCGACTCGACGAGAGGGCCCTCGCGGCTCGCCATCTGCCACTGGTAGATCTCCTCCACCACCGGATCCGTGACCGCCGGGACCTCGGGGCGCCCGCGGGTGGCCAGCGCGACACCGGCATAGGAACAGTTCACGGCCTGCAGAGCGAACTCCACCACGGCCTGCACTGTCTCCTCGACGCCATCGGTTTCGTGCAGCTCGACAGCCAACCGCGCGAACACATCGGCCAACGCGTCGTCGTCCGCAACGAGGCCCGATGCGGCAGCTTCCAGACCGAGGACGTCGGCGCCCACCTCGTCTGTCCGTTCACCGATCTCCATGGGTACATGATGCACGGCCGAGCCACCTCCGAGCCAACCGCGCCACGAGTCGACTTCCGCTGGTCGCCGCAGGTCAGACGATGTAGCGATCACCAGGTCGCACGACCCGCAACCAGCGGCATCCGTACGGTTCCAGCTCCAGTGTCAAGAGGCCGTCCAAGCTGACGTCCGCCGAACCGTCCCGGAGCAGATCGACCGCCTGTACGCCGACGCCGGCACCGGCAACCGCCACCGTGATCTTGGCCGGGTCGGCGGAGAAGTTGTGGGCGGTGACGATCGTCCCGTCCTCGTGATCGGTCCGGTGCGCGAACACGGTCGGCACATCGGACTCGAGGATCGTGCACTCGCCCCACGACAGCTCCGGGCACTCGCGATAACGCCGTATGAGCAACTTCATCCAGTTGAGCAGCGAATCCGGATCGCGCCGCTGGGCCGCGACGTTGACATGCTCCGGCGCGAACTCGCCCACGGCGACCGGAGCCGCGAGCTGATCGGGATCCGCGGTCGAGAAGCCGCCGTTCACGCCGGCGGTCCACTGCATCGGCGTCCGGACGGCGCTGCGCCCTGGTACGGCCAGGTTCTCCCCCATGCCGATCTCCTCGCCGTAGAACAGCACCGGCGTACCGGGAAGCGAGAACAGCAGACTGTAAACCATCTTCAGCCGGGCCTGGTCGTTGCCCAGCATCGGCGGCAGCCGCCGGCGCAGACCACGACCGTAGAGCTGCATGTCCTTGTCCGGTCCGAAGGCGTCAAAGACCTCTTGACGCTCGTCGTCGGACAGCTTGTCCAGCGTGAGCTCGTCGTGGTTGCGCACGAAGGTGCCCCACTGGCTCTCCTCCGGCGGCGCGGGCCGCTGCCGCAGCGCCTTGATCAGCTCGGCCGGGCTGCTGCGCGCCAGCGACAGGTAGAGCCGCTGCATGCCGATGAAGTCGAAGCACATCGTCAACTCGTCGCCGTCCTCGTCACCGAAGAAGCGCCGTACGTCGGGATACGGCAGGTTGACCTCACCGAGCAGCATCGACTGGCCCCGCCGCCGGTCCAGGAACGACCGGAGATCGCGCAGGTAGTCGTGCGGATCCGGCAGGTTGGCCGCATCCGGAGAACCGGCGGTGTCGAGCAGGAAGGGTACGGCGTCCACCCGGAAGCCGGACAGGCCGAGCTGGGCCCAGAAGCCGATCACCCGCTCGATCTCCTCACGCACCTCCGCGTTGGCGATGTCGAGATCCGGCTGGTGCTTGTAGAACCGATGCAGGTAGTACTGGCCGGCCTTTTCGTCGTACTGCCAGAGGCTGTCCTCCTGGTCGGGGAAGACGATGCCCTTCGTCGCGTCCGCCGGCGGCTGGTCCTGCCAGACGTACCAACCCCGGTACGGCGATTCCCGCGACGACCGCGCGCTCTGGAACCAGGGATGCTGGTTGGAGGTGTGGTTGACGACCAGATCCGCGATCACGCGGATCCCGCGGTCCTGGGCCAGCGTGATGAGCTCGACCAGATCGCCATGGGTCCCCAACCGCGGATCGACACCGTAGAAGTCGGTGATGTCGTAGCCGTCGTCACGATCCGGGGTCGGGTAGAACGGCATCAGCCACAGGCAGGTCACGCCGAGCTCGGCCAGGTGATCTATCCGCTGGCCGACTCCGCGCAGGTCGCCTCGTCCGTCGCCGTTGGTGTCGAAGAACGTCTCGACGTCGAGGCAGTAGATCACCGCGTTCTTCCACCAGACATCCGCAGTCTCAGTAAGCCGCATTCCTCCCTGTGCCCACCCACCCCGACAGCATGTGCTCGAGCAACCCGGGTACCGGATCGACGACCGAATCGAACCGAAGGGACACCGATGAATGCTCCTGTCGTCGTCATCACCGGCGCGAGCGCTGGGATCGGCCGCGCCAGCGCCGTCGCCTTCGCCCGGCGCGGTGCCAAGGTCGCGCTGCTCGCCCGCGGCGAAGCAGGTCTGCGCGGCGCGGCCGAAGACGTGGAGAACGCAGGCGGCGTGGCTCTCCCCCTCTCGGTCGATGTCGCCGACTACGACCAGGTCGAAGCCGCGGCCGAGCGGGTCGAGAAGGAGCTCGGGCCGATCGAGGTCTGGGTCAATTCCGCCTTCGCGACGGTGTTCGCGCCGTTCCAGCAGATCGAACCGAGAGAGTTCAAGCGGGCTACAGAGGTCTCGTACCTCGGCTATGTGTACGGGACGCGGGTGGCCCTGGATCGGATGAAGCCGCGTGATCGTGGCGCGATCGTCCAGGTGGGTTCCGCGTTGGCCTATCGCGGCATCCCGCTGCAGTCGGTCTATTGCGGCGCCAAGCACGCCATCCAGGGATTCCACGACTCGTTGCGCAGCGAACTCCTGCACGACAAGTCGAACGTGCACGTGACGATGGTGCAGATGCCGGCCGTCAACACCCCGCAGTTCTCGTGGGTGCTGTCCCGGCTGCCCAAGCATCCGCAACCGGTGCCGCCGATCTACCAACCCGAGTTGGCGGCCGACGCCGTTGTCTTTGCCGCGGACCATCCGCGCCGACGCGAGTACTGGGTCGGTGGACCGACGATGGCCACCTTGATCGCCAACAAGTTCATACCGGGGGTGCTGGATCACTACCTCGCCGCGACCGGCTACCAGTCACAGCAGACCGACAAGCCGGACGACGCGGTGGCGAATCTTTGGGGCCCCGCCGACAGCGAGACCGAACACGACTACGGCGCGCACGGCATCTTCGACGAGAAGGCGACCACCCGCAGCTATCAGCTGTGGGCCTCGCAGCATCGCGCTCTGCTCGGCACGGCCGCCGTCGGCGCCGCCGGCGCTTTGATCACCCGAGCCATCCGTCGGCGCTGATCTCTTGCGCAGGTTTGTTCGGTACGGCGGAGTACGCCCGCCCGGGTGATACCGGGCGGGCGTACAGGCTACTCAAGCAGCGAGTTGCTGAGGTGCGAGCCGATCCCGGAGGTCGTCCAGGATCTGCCGGAGCAGGCGCGAAACCTGCATCTGGCTGACGCCGATCTCGGCGCCGATGTCGGCCTGCTTGCGGCCTTCCACGAAACGCAGCTGGAGAATCTGCCGATCCCGCGGGGACAGATCGTTCAGAACCGGCTGGAGCATGTCGATCGTTTCCAGCTGGTCCAGGGACTTGTCGTCCTCATCGGCCACCGTCTCGGCCAGGGTCAGACCCGCGTCCGCCTCCGGACGATCCAGCGACAAGACGTTGAAGCAACCCCTTGCAGCCAAGGCCTGTTCGACCTCTTCGGGCTCTGCCTCGATGTACGCACTGATCTCCGCCGGAGTCGGTTCGCGCCCGAGCTCCTGCTCGATCTGCGGCAACTTCGCCGCGATCAATCCTTGCAGTTCCTGGAGCCGGCGGGGGATCCGCACCGTCCAGGCACAGTCCCGGAAGTAGCGCTTCACCTCACCCCGGATCGTCGGTACGGCGTACCCGATGAACGGCGTATCGGCGTCGAGCCGATAACCGTGGGCAGCCTTCACCAGGCCCAGATACGCGACCTGTTCGAGGTCCTCCGCATCGGGACCGCGGTGGCGAAAACGATGCGCGATGCCACGGGCGATCTCGATGTTGAGCTCGATCACTTCGGAGAGGAGCTGCTGCTGCTCCGCCTCGTTCGTACTGCGTTCCCGGCGTTCCAGCAACTCTCTGGTTGCTGCTTCCCGGGCGGCTCGAGCATCAGCTGAGCGGCTCTGGGTTGCCGATTGGACTGGACTGACTAGAGAAACCATGTTTCCGACCTCGCGACGTATCGTCACGGCGTGGCACATCTCTGAACCACGGTCAGCAGTACTTCAGACCCTACCCCGTCCACGCAGGGCCATAAACCCTAACTTTGTGTAACAGTCGTCCAACGGATCTGTGGCACTGTGTCACACCTCGCAGTTTGGTTGCTCATAGCAACCATTGGAAGAAGGTTGCCGACGGCTACTGACCGGTGCGTGCGACCCGTTCGACGACGGGGCGCCAGAAGTCCAGCGGCGCGACGGTGAGGCCGACGATCTTGCCCGCGTCGTCGGCCCGGCGCAGAGCCACCGCGGCTGCGAAGTCGGGATCGCCTTCGAAGGCACGGATCTCGTCGGGGGTCATCGGACCGCCTTGGGCGACGAGGGTGCGTTGGCTCGACGGTGAGAGCCGTTCGGCATGCGCGGCGTCGGTCGCCGCGAGGTAGCGCTTCGCGACCACATGCAGCTCGACCAGGCGCGCGACGCGCTCGCCGAGCAGACCGTGGACGGCCGTTGCGCCGTTGCGGCCGTGGCCTGCGTCGTCGCCAGGCTGCAGCGTATGACCGATGTCGTGAACGAGCCCGGCAGCCTGGAGCTCCTCGTCGTCGGGGTAGTCGCGACGCAACAACTCGGCGCACTGCCGATCGTGGTCGAGGATGTCGACCGGGTCGCCACTGCGGTCGGGCATGTCCCACTTGTCCGCGCAGTCGGCCAGCAGCGTCATCAGCTCATCGACGCTGCCGACCGAGAGGCCAGGGGTCAAGACCGGTCGTAGTGGCTGGGCGGGAACGGGTGCTTGTCGGTCAGCGGGTAGATCTCGCCTTCCGACTCCTCCCGGTGCAGCTCCGCCTCGGCCTCCTGGTACTCCTCGGTGTCGCTCAGGTCGGTCGGCACCGGCTCGTCGGTGGCCGCCGGCACGTCATCCGGGTCGTAGGCGTCGATGCCCGCCTCGACCCGCTCCTGCTCGGTGCGGTGGGCCAGCTCGTCGTCATCGGGCCGCAGCGACGAGGCACCGCCGTGCTCACGCCGGTCGCGTCGCGCGTTCTCGGACGTCTCGAAGGGCTCCTGCGTCATCGTTCCTCCTCAAGCACCACACGACTGATGTGCCTCACTCGTGGACCACAGTACTCACGCTTGCCGCCGAGCGGATCCCCTGCCCGCGACCGGTCGGGCCGACCCCACCTGCGAGGCGAGAAAGCGCTTGCAGCCTTGTCTAGCGATCGACGCGATCAGGTCAGATTTTCGTCACGACACTTTCTGAAATCGCTTTCAGCCAGGGTCTTGTCAGCGATCCGCCCAGGAGCTACGGTCCCTGGGCAAGCGCTTACCGGCGAACGCCGGCGACCCTGCCCGAGGAGGGCTCCCATGAAGGCACTACTCCCCCTGAAGTCACTGGGACGTGCGGCTACGACGACCGTCTGCCTGGCGGCGGCGATCGCGCTGCTGACCGCAGCCTGCGGCACGGACCCGGACCGCGCCTCGAACGGCACTGGTGACGGCAAGAACGTCACCTTGAAGATCTGGGACTTCTCCGCCGAGCAGGTCGACTTCCACAAGAAGGTCGCCGCCGAGTACCACAAGCAGCACCCGGACGTGACCGTCGAGTGGCGATCGATCACGCAGTCCGAGTACACCAAGACGCTGCCGCTGGCCTTCCAGAGCAACCAGGCCCCGGACATCTTCTACTGGAGCGACTCCGGCCCGAACAACATGAACCAACTGCTCGAGCAGCAATGGATCAAGCCGCTGACTCCGAGCGGCACGGTGACCGACGACTTCCTCAAGCGCTGGCCGGCCGGATCGTTCATCGAGGGCATCAACCAGTCCGGCGGCAAGACCTACGGTTTCCCCTTCTCGGAGAACCTCTACTGGGGTCCGGGCTACATGTTCGTCAACAAGAAGGTGTTCGGCGACGCCGGGCTGGACGTGAACAACCCGCCGAAGACCTGGACCGACCTCAAGAACGCCTGTGCCGCAGTGAAGTCGAAGACCAAGGCCCAATGCATCGCCTCGCCGAGCAAGGGCAAGGAGCTGCAGCGGATCCTCGGAGCCCTCGCTCCGGGTCTGCGCAACGAGCAATTCTTCGACTTCAAGACCGGCAGGTTCGCGCTCGACGATGCCGCGTCGTTGAAGACGTTCGACTTCGTCGAGGACCTGAACAGGTCCGGTTACCTCGCGCCGGGCACCAACGACAAGGACTTCTCCCGTCAGCAGTTCGCCGCGAACCAGGCCGCGATCTACTTCGACGGCACCTGGATGCCGAGCGTCTGGAACAGCCAGGGCTTCGACCATGACAAGTACGTCGTCGCCCCGCACCCGAACCCCGACACCGGAGCGACCGGCGCCCTCTCCCGCCAGCCGGACGGCAACAAGTACTGGATCAGCTCCAAGACCACCCAGCCCGACAAGGCCTGGGACTTCATGAACTGGATGACCGATCCGAACGGCTTCTTCGTCAAGGAGTACTACAAGGCCGGATTCGGCACGCTCGCCTTCGCCGACAACAAGAAGCTCGTCACGGACCCGGCGCTGCTGCAGATCATGAAGATCGCCGAGACGCCCGGCTACCGGGTCAACCTCCCGATCCCGGTACTGAAGTGCCCCGACCTGGCCAAGTCCAAGGCGTATCTGAAGGCGACCGCCAAGCGCCCGTCGGGCGAGTACGAGGTCATGGTCGAGGCGCTCGTGGGGAACAAGCCGCTGCAACCGCTCGCGGCCCAACTCGTCAAGGAGCGCCAGGACATCTTCGAGAAGACCCTGGCCGAGGAGGCCGCTTCGGGTCTGAAGGTGTCGAAGGACTGCTACACGTTCCCCGACTGGAACTACCAGTCCGACTACGGCCTCGACAAGTACAAGAAATGACCGCCACCCTCCAGGCGCCGGCGCCCGAGACCGGGGCGCAACCGCCTCGACGCCGGGCCCGACGCCGTACGGCGGATCCCAACCGCGAGCAGGTCCGTGGGTTCGACAAGTTCTGGGTGTTCGTCTTCCTGGTGCCGTTCCTGCTGCTCTATCTCGGGTTCACGTTGTGGCCGCTGGTCGCCACGGTCTACTACTCGTTCTTCGACTGGGACGGGATCGGGCCGATCAACAACTTCGTCGGCGCCGGCAACTACGGCTCGATCCTGAACGACAAGCTGTTCTGGCTGGCCGTGGCCAACACGTTGATCTTCGCCGTCCTGAACACCGCCATCAAACTACCCCTGTCGTTGCTGATGGCAATCGTCCTGACGCGGAAGTGGCTGAAGGGCAGCAAGCTGTTCCGGACGGTGTTCTTCGCGCCGTTGATCATCCCGGTCGCGATGGCCGGGCTGGTCTTCACCTACCTGCTCAACCCGTCGAACGGCGCGCTCAACGCCCTGCTGCTCGACCTCCACCTCGTGGACCACCCGGTCGACGTGTTCGCCGGCCGGTGGAGTGCGCTGCTGGTGATCGTGCTGGTCTCGATCTGGCAGATCTTCGGTCAGTACCTGATCTACTGGATCGCGGCCTTGCAGAACGTGCCCGAGGAGGTCTACGAGGCCGCCGACATCGACGGCGCGAACGAGTGGCAGAAGGCGACGCTGATCACGCTGCCGATGATCAAGCCGGTCGCGGTCGTGATCCTGCTGCTGGCGCTGGTCAATGCGATGCACGTCTTCGGCCTGGTCGTCACCCTCACCGGCGGAGGTCCCGGCACCAGCACCTACGTCGTCTCGTACTTCATCTACCAGGAGGCGTTCGGCAGCGTGCCGTTCTCGTACGGGTACGCGTCCGCCGCCGCGCTGCTCTTCTCGGTGATCGCGTTCGTCCTGGTCACCAGCCAGGGTGTCTTCGTCCGCCGGGCCCAGAAGCTGCGGAAGGAGTACGGCGTCTGATGACCGGCAACCGACGGCACCTGCGGCTGAACCTGATCGCGATCCCGATCCTGCTGGTGATCTCGCTGGTCTGGATCTATCCGTTCCTGTGGACGATCTCGGCGTCGTTCAAGACCCAGATCGGCGTCTTCACCGGTGGCGCGAACCTGATCCCGGACCAGCTGAACTTCGACAACTTCGAGCGCGCCTGGGTCAACGCCGGGTTCTCCCGGTTCTTCGCCAACACCGTGCTGTACTCCTCGGTCTCGACGCTGGTCGAGGTCGTCAAGGCGGCCCTGTGCGGGTACGTGCTGGCCCGATACGACTTTCCGGGCCGGCAGTTCCTGCATCGGATGATCATCGCGACGCTGTTCATCCCGGTGGCCTCCATCATCGTGCCGCAGTTCGTTCTGGTCGAACAGCTCGGCCTGCTGAACACCCGGGCCGGCGTGATCCTCGCGATGTCCGGGTCGGCCGGGGCCTTGTACGTGCTGATGTTCACCGGGTTCTTCTCGACCGTGCCGACCGAGCTCTTCGACGCCGCCAAGATCGACGGCGCGGGTTTCCTGCGCACGTTCCGGCTGGTGTTACCGCTCGCGAAGCCGGTGATCGCGGTGGTGGTGATCTTTCAGTTCGTCAGCAACTGGAACGAGTTCAACATCCCGCTGGTCTTCACGCTCGGCCAGCCGGACCTGCAGAATCTCGCGGTCGGGATGCTGTCGTTCAAGGGCGAGCACTCGGTCGACTGGTCCGGGTTCGCGGCCGGTATGACGATCTCGTTCGCACCGATGCTGATCGTGTTCCTGCTCTTCCAGAACTACTTCGTGCGCGGCCTGGCCGGCGCCACCAAGGGGTGATCCGATGCGCAACGGCGTCTTCGCCTACACCTGGGACCTGGTCGGCGATCCGGCCGCGGCCGAGCGGTTCGCCTCGCTCGGCGTGGAGACGGTCACGCTGCAGGCGGCGTACCACTCCGTCCGGGCCACGACGGCCTGGCATCCGCGGCATCGCGTCGTACACGCCGACTACGCGGCGGCCTACTTCCGGTTTCGCCCGGAGCGCTGGGTCGGACGGCGCCTCCGCCCGGCCGCACCGGCGTGGGGTGTCGACGACCCGGACCGCTTCGGTACGGCGAACGCCGCCCTCACCTCCGCGGGCCTGGACACCGAGGCGTGGTTGGTGCTGACCCATTCGTCCAGCCTGGGCCGGTTGGCGCCCGACCTCACGGTTCGGAACGCGTTCGGCGAGCGTTTCGGCTATGCGTTGTGCCCGGCGCAGGCGGAGGTGCGGGACTACGCACTGACGCTGGTCCAGGAGGTGTGCGAGCAGTACGACGTCCCCGCGTTGATGCTGGAGGCGTGTGGGTGGCTCGGGTTCGAGCACGGGAGTCATCACGAGAAGACCGACGGCGCAGACCTGTCGTCGGGTGCCCGGGATCTGCTGTCCATCTGCCTCTGCCCGGCATGCTCCGCGGCGCTGGCCGGGCGCGGCCTGGATGTGATCGAGCTGGCGGCCGATATCCGGACGACGGTCGACCAGGAGATGCGGAACGGCGTACCCGCCGCGGCCGGCCTGGTCGAGGCGCTGGGCCGGGAGCGCACGGAGGCGCTCTTCGGCCATCGTCGCGAGGTCATCACGAGTTTGGTCACAGCGGTTGCATCGCTCGCGAACGATCGCAATCTGTTGCTGATGGCAACCGATGATCCACAGGTGACCGGCCCGGATGTCGGCGTCGAATTTTCCGGCCCGCAGCCGAATGCGTTCGTGATCAAGTGCTGGGACGACGACGAGGTGGCCATCGCCAGGGTCAAGGCGGCGGCCGCACGAACGTCGGTGCCGCTGATCGCGAACGTCAACGCCCTCGGCGAACGCCCGTCCGAGCTCCCGTCGCTGGTCACTCGCCTGATCGCGGCCGGCGCAGCCGAAGTCCGGTACTACCACGCCGGGCTGGCCTCGCCGGCGCGTCAAGCGGCGATCCGGGCCGCCGTGCGGGAGACCGCATGAAGCTCGTCCTGATACCACCACACGCCGACGCCACCGCGGATTGGCCGCGCCGCCTGATGTCCGACGTCCCCGGGCTGACCGTGGTCCGGCCGACATCCGACGACGCTGCGACCGCGCTCAGCACAGCCGACGCTGCGTACGGCGTACTCCCGCCCGAACTGCTCGCAGTCACCACCCGCCTCCGCTGGCTCCAAGCACAACAGGCCGCGCCACCGCCTGGGTACTACTACCCCGAGCTGGTCGCGCATCCCGTGCAGGTGACGAACATGCGGGCCACCTACACCGACCACGTCGCCGAGCACACGCTCGCGATGGTCCTGGCGCTGACCCGAGGACTCCCCCGCTACCTCCACGATCAACAGCGAGCCGAATGGCACCCCGACTGGGATCCGGCATCGGTCGTTCCGTTGTCCGAGGCAACCGCTGTGGTCGTCGGTGTCGGAGCGGTCGGCGCCGAGATCGGCAGGCTGCTGTCCGCCTTCGGCGTCCGGGTCGTCGGCATCGACGCTCGCCGCTCCGACCTACCAGACGGATTCACGGCCATCCACCCGGCAGCTGCGCTGCCGGAACACCTCCCAACAGCCGAGCTGGTCATCCTCACCGTCCCCCACACTCCGGACACCGAGGGCATGGTCGACGCCGCCCTCCTCAAGCTGTTCAAACCCGAAGCGTTCCTCGTCAACGTCGGCCGCGGTCCGACCGTCCGACTCGACGCGCTCGACGCCGCGCTGGAGTCCGGCACCCTCCGCGGAGCCGCCCTCGACGTCTTCGAAACCGAGCCACTCCCCCCTGACCACTCGCTGTGGCGGCGCCCCGGCGTACTGATCACTCCTCATGTCGCCGGTGCCGGACCCCATGCCGACGAACGCCGTTACGCCGTACTCGTCGAGAACTGCCGCCGCTTCACCACCGGCCGAGCCCTGATCCACACCGTCGACAAAACCAAGTGGTTCTGAGAGGAAGATCGCCCATACAGAAAAGAACAAAAGCAGGGGAAGACAGGGACAGAAAAATAGAGAGGGAACTGGGTCCCTGGCTGAGGTCGGCGGCGGGAAGGAGGTTCGGGAGGATATCGCCTGATCAGGGAAGAGATCCTCCCCGAACCTGACTGTCCCGGGCCGGGCCGAAACCCCGGACCGCCCAGAGTGAGCCCGGAGTCGATACGGTTGGGCAATGTTCGAGCTCGGCACCGATGGTCCTCACTCGATCCTGGTCGGGGTCGACGGTTCGGAGACGTCGCTGCGCGCCGGGTCCTACGCCGCGGGACTGGCCAGACGCCAGGGCGCGCAGATCATCGTCCTGTTCGTCCACACTCCCCCGGGCGCCGGGATCCTCAGTGCGGGGCTGATCGAGGTGCAGCGCGAGGCACAGGTCACCGTCGTCTCCGAGCTCCGCGCCGACGCCGAGCACTGGGCGGGCGTCCTCGGCGTCCCCATCACCTTCCACGAACGCCACGGCAATCCGTACGTCGAGCTCGTCCGCCTGGCCGACGAGCTCCGCGTCGATGCCGTGGTGATCGGCGCGTCCATGCGCGCCGGGCACCGGCTAGTGGGCTCCCTCGCCTCTCGTCTGGTCCGAGACGCCCGCTGGCCGGTCACCGTCGTACCGTGATCCCGGCTCAGTAGCCGGAGCTGCTCGAGGTGGACGCCTGGGTGGTGATCTTCTTGCCGTCCGGGGCGTCGACCCACCACGTGCCGCCGACGGCCTGACCGGTGGTGTCGCCGGCCTTGGCGTCGTTCGCGTAGTAGTACAGCGGCCAGCCGGCCAGCGTCACCTGCTTCGTACCGTCCGCCCGCGTCACAGTGCCGACCAGTGAAGCATCGACGCCCGTGAGTTTCGGCGTACCGGTCCCGGCCAGCAGTGGGGGCCACGCGGTCGCGCAGGCGCCGTTGCAGTTGGACTTCGAGGGGTTGGCGGTATCGACGTCGTACACGTAGAGCGTGCGACCGGTGCCGTCGACAACGATGGTGCCGAGGTTCCCGGCGGTAGCCGTGGACAGCGCCGTACTGGCCGCCGGTGTCGCGGTGGCGGAGGGGGTCGGGCTGGGCGTGCTGCTCGCGGCGCTGGCACCGCCGCCGCAGGCTGTCAGGGTGGACAGTCCGAGTACGGCCGTCCCGATGACGAAGGCAATGCGCTTCATCTCTGGTTTCTCCTTGATCTGTTGATCATTCGACACTCCGCACACGGCCGGTGCGAGGCGATGGGTTCACCCTGCTCGGCAGGTTTACGGTTCGCCCCCAGGACCTCTTCCAGCTAGCCGGTACGCCGCGAGCGCGGCTTGACGGTGCCCGCCGGACCACGCGGTAATCTGAAACAGGGAGAGAGTGGGGCACTGATGGGTCGGACCCGAGTGGCGATCGCGGACGACGACGTCCTGCTCCGGGAGGGCCTCGCCAGCCTGCTGGAGCGCTCCGGGTTCGAGGTCGTCGGCCAGGCCGGCAACGGTCCGGAGCTCGTCGCGCTCGTCAAGGAGGAACTCCCGGATCTGGTCCTGGTCGACATCCGAATGCCGCCGGGCCACTCCACCGAGGGCCTGGTCGCGGCGCAGGCGATCCGTCGCGAGTACCCCCAGATCGCCGTGCTGCTGCTGTCGGCGCACGTCGAGGTCGAGCACGCGATGCAGATCCTCGCGAGCGGCCAGGGCGTCGGATATCTGCTGAAGAGCCGGGTCACGGATGTGACCGAGTTCACCGACACCCTGGAGCGGGTGGCGCGGGGTGGATCAGTGGTGGACCCGGCGTTGGTGAAGGAGCTCGTGGACGCACGGCATCGTCACGATCCGCTCGCCGTTCTGACCGACCGTGAGCGCGAAGTCCTCGCTCTCGTCGCCGAGGGACGCTCGAACGCGGGCGTTGCCCGTTTGTTATGGGTCACCGAGGGCACCGTAGAGAAACACGTCCGCAGCATCCTCACCAAGCTTCAACTCCCGGAGGCCGACGACGACCACCGCCGCGTTCTCGCGGTCCTCACCTATCTCGAGGGCCGCTGACAGTCCCGCCACCGGCGGAAAATTGCAGGCAGCCGGTAGGCAGGATGGCCGCTGGCGCCGAGGTCTGATCCGGATCCGCCCGCGAGGGTGGGAGTGCGTCGCAACGCTCGGACGCCCGTCCACCCCGAGGGAGCGCCATGTCCAGCTTTCGCCCACCCACGTCCGCGAGACCCGAGGCGACCTCCGGGTTCCGGCAAACCGTCCTCGTGATCGCACTGCTCGCGATCGTCATCGCGTTGGACCAGGCGACCAAGTGGTGGGGGTGGCGTCACGTCGACGGCTCGTTCATCAACCGCGGCAGCGACATGCTCACCGGCCCGCGCGTCGACGACTGGTACTCCGATCCCTTCACCGGCTCGGTCCTGGATCTGTTCGACGTCGGCGCGCTGACCACCGCCACCTTCTTGCTGGTACGACGTCGCCGTCCGGCCGTCGTACTGATCTCGGGCGCCCTGGTGATCGGTGGGTGGAGCAGCAACCAGCTCGACCGGATCGGCTTCCACACCTGGACCGCCCCCGGCAGTGTTCGCGGCGCGGTCGACTTCATTGCCTTCAGCCACTATCGCTACAACCTCGCGGATCTGGTGATCGTCGCGGCGACGCTCGTCCTCGGCCTGGCGATCGCGTGCTTGACCACCACTGCGCTGTATCGTCGCCTCCGCTCCGCCCGTGAGATCGCACTGCAACGACGCAGGGTGATCGCAGCGATGACGAGGAGTGCAGGTAGCCGGAATGCCGTTGGATCACATCGCTGAAATGCTGAGGCCATGCTTCGCTGCATCATTGTTGACGACAGCACCCGCTTCCTCGAGGTCGCCCGGGTCCTGCTGGAGCGCGACGGTATCGACGTGGTCGGTACCGCGTCGAACGGCGCGGAGGCGTTGGCCCTGGTCGCGCGGCTACGCCCGGACGTGACGCTGGTCGACATCGATCTCGGCGGCGAGAGCGGACTCCGGCTGGCAGCGCGCCTGGCCGAACAGGACGGCGGATCGTCGACACCGATGATCATGATCTCGACGCATTCGGAGGAGGACTACGCTGAGTTGGTCGCCGCGAGTCCCGCTCTCGGGTTCCTGCCGAAGACCGCCTTGTCGGGTGCGGCCATCAGAGCGACGCTGGGTGGCGCCGCCGAGCCAACCGGGCGGTGACTGCTCCAGCGACCGGAGGACGGATGAAACGGGTCGGCCTCAGCGGCCGTAACATCATCGCGAGCGCGCTGCTCGCCGTGATCATCGGAGCCGCGTTCGCCGTGCTGTTCTCGTCCGTCACCGAGCTGCGGGGTCTGGAGCAACGCGCGAAGCAGTCCGAGGACGTCTTGGTCGCGACGAACCGGCTCGAAGGCGTCATCGTCGACATGGAGGACGGCCAGCGCGGCTTCCTGCTGACCGGATCCGATCAGTTCCTCCAGCCCTGGGAGGTCGGCCGGACAGAGTTCCCGGAGCAGGCGACCGCGCTGGAAGGCCTCGTGGCCGGCAGCGCTCAGCAGCACGCCCTGGCTGTCGCTCTCACCAAGGCAGGCAACTCGTACCTGAATGACTACTCCATCCCTCTCGTCGCAGCCGCCCAGCGGAACAGGGCGTCCATCGACATCCAGTCGGCGACAGCGGAGGGAAAGCGGCGGATCGACGCGATGCGCACGCAGTTCGGTCAGCTACTGACCGCTGAGCACCGGCTGGCGATGGAGCGGCAGGACCGCGCGGACGACGTCGAGAACCGGGCGATGATCGCCGCCGCCGGCGGCCTGACCGGATCGGTCCTGCTGGTAGCGCTGTACACCTGGATTCTGAACCGGAGCATCCTGCACCCGATTCGTCGTACCGCCACGATGGCCGGTCGGCTCGCCGCAGGCGATCTGGGCGCGCGCGTCTCCGAGCACGGGGTGGGCGAGCTGGGAGTGCTGCAGCGGAGCTTCAACACGATGGCCGCGGCCGTCCAGCAAAGCCGGCGGGAGCTCGCCGGGTCACGCATCCGGATCGTCACAGCCTCCGACCGGGCCCGTCGGCGGATCGAGCGCGACCTGCACGACGGTACCCAGCAACGGCTCGTCGCACTGGCCCTGCAGCTTCGCGCAATCGAGGAGACCGTGCCGCCGGAGCAGCCGGAGCTGCGCAAACAACTCGAGAGCGCCGCGCGTGAGCTCACGGTCGCGCTCGACGAACTGCGCGAGTTCTCCCGCGGCATCCACCCCGCGATCCTGACCGAAGGCGGCCTCGCCCCGGCCCTCAAGGCGCTCGCTCGCCGCAGCAGCGTGGCCGCCGAGGTCACCGTGGACATCCCGGCCAGACTCCGCGAGCCGGTCGAGGTGTGCGCGTACTACGTCGTGTCCGAGGCGCTCGCCAACGCCGCCAAGCACGCGGCGGCATCGGTCGTGTGGATCAACGCCGCGGTCACGGCCGACGGCTTGGACGTGTCGGTCCGCGACGACGGCAAGGGCGGTGCCGATCCCGCCCGGGGGTCCGGGTTGATCGGGCTGGTCGACCGCGTCGAGGCGCTGGGCGGCACGATGTCGGTGACCAGCCCGCCCGGCGAGGGCACCACGCTGGAAGTGGTTCTTCCCCTCGCCGGGCACACCTCAGCTTGACCGGGCCCGTCGTACGACGGCGTCGAATCCGGCCGCCAGCAGCAGCACGGCACCGGTGACGACCCATTCGTAACCGGCCGAGTTCGAGCCTTGGATCAGGTCGCTCATGCCGTTGATGATGACCGCGACGACCAGGCCACCGAGTACGGCGTCGATGATCCGGCCATGTCCGCCGAACAGCGACGTACCGCCGATGACCGCCGCACCGACCGCCAGCAGCAGCGTGTTGCCCGCGCCCGCGTTCGACTGGACCGACTGCAGGAGTGACGCCGCGATCAGGCCGGAGATGGCCGCCATGCCGGAGCAGATCACGAAGACCGAGATCCGGACCCGGGAGACGACGATGCCGGCCCGCCGGGAGGCCTCCTCGTTGCCGCCGACGGCGTACAGGTGCCGGCCGTACTTCGTCCGGCTGAGCAGGAAGTTCCACACCACGAACAGGATCATCAGCAGGACGACGACCCACGGCATGCCCTGGGCCTTGTTGCTGAAGAACGCGTTCGTGGTCAGGTTGCGGTTGACGCCCATCTCGTACGTGAAGCCCGCACCGAGCAGCGCAAGCACGATGACCTTCACCGCGATCACGACGAACGGCGGCCGGGACAGCCCGGACCGATCGCGCCCGCGGGCGTCGTTGAGCTTGACCGCCGCATAGCCGACGACCACCACCGCGAGCAGCACCCAGCCGAGCCAGATCGGCACGAAGCTGTTCTCGAGCTTGATGATCGGCGAGTTGTCCGGCAGGATCACCGACCCCTGGCCGCCGATCAGGATCAGCGTGATGCCCTGGAACGCGAGGAACGTCGCCAGCGTGATCACGAACGACGGGATTCCGACCCGCGCCCGCAACCAGCCCATCCCGAAGCCGATCAGCAAGCCCACGACCAGGCCGACCACGACCGCCAGCCACCAGGTCTGCCCGTGCCGCAGGATCAGTACTGCGGTGATGGCCGAGCAGAGGCCGCCCGTCGTACCGGCCGAGAGGTCGATCTCGCCGAGGAGCAGGACGAAGACCAGCCCCATCGCCATCACGATGATCGGCGCGGCCTGGATCACCAGCGCCTCGAAGTTGTAGGCGCTCAGGAATCCCTGGTGGACCAGGGAGAAGACGGCCGTGATGACGACCAGGCCTGCCAGTGCCGGCAGGGATCCGAGCTCGCCACCACGCACGCGCCCGACGTAGTCCTTGATGTAGTTGCCCAGGGCCCCTACCCCCGCAGCGGGTGCGTCCTTACGGGGTTCGTCCTGCTTGACGAGGTCGTCGGTCGAGGCGCTCATACCGCCGCTCCGGTCGACTCTTCGCGCGACAGGCCGAGGTCGCCCGACCGGCCCGCGGTGATCAGCTCGACCACCTGGGTCTGGGTCACGTCGGCGCGTCTGACCTGCGCCGCCATCCGGCCGAGGAACAGGACGCCGATGGAGTCGGCGACCTTCATCACGTCGTTCATGTTGTGCGACACCAGGATCACCGCGACGCCTTGTTCGGCCAGGCGCCGGACCAGCTCGAGAACCTGCTCGGTCTGCGCGACGCCGAGCGCGGCCGTCGGCTCGTCGAGGATGACGATCTTCGACTGCCAGAGCACCGACTTGGCGATCGCCACGGTCTGGCGCTGGCCGCCCGAGAGGCTGGCGACGCGTTGCCGCACCGAGCGGACCGTCCGCACCGACAGCGAGGTCAATGCCTGGCGAGCCAGCTTCTCCATCTCGTTCTCGTCGAGCGTGCGGAACCTGGTCGTCTTCTCGCGGCCGAGGAACATGTTCTCGACCACGTCGAGGTTGTCGGCGAGCGCGAGGTCCTGGTACACGATCTCGACCCCGAGCTGCGCCGCGTCCCTCGGTCCGGTCACCACGTGCGGCACACCGTCGAAGAGCAGTTCACCGGCGTCGACGCGATACGTACCGCCGATGCATTTCACCATCGTCGACTTGCCCGCGCCGTTGTCCCCCACCAGCGCGGTCACCTCGCCGCTGTAGGCGGTGAAGTTCACCGACTGCAGGACGTGGACCGGGCCGAAGGACTTGTCGACACCCCGCAGTTCCAGGGTGGGTTGGTCGCCCATCAGGGCAGCTTGATGCCGTTGGCCGCGCAGAGCGTCACGAGCGCGGGGGTGGGGCAGACCGCGGAGGCCGGCACGTAACCATCGGTCACCGGGAGGGCGACGTTCGCCTTCGTGATGACGGTCGGGTCGGCCAGGTACGACGGGACCTCGCGGCCGCTCGTCGGGTCCTTGACCGTGGTCGGCGCGGTCGGCTTCTGGCCGCTGAGGATCTGGGCCGCGAGCTTGATCGCGACATCGGCCTCACCCGCGACCGGCTTGTAGATCGTGAACGCCTGCGTGCCGGCCATGACGTTGTCGAGACCGCCGGCGGTGGCGTCCTGACCCGAGACCGCGACCTTGCCGGCCAGGCCCTGGGCCTTCAGGACGTTGATGACCGACTGCGCCATCGTGTCGTTGGCGACCATCACGGCGTTGATGTTGGGGTGCTGGCCGAGCATCGTGGTGAACACGGTCTGCGCGGTCGCGGCGTCCCAGTTGCCGGTCTGGTCGGCGAGCTTCGTCCAGCCCGGTTGCTTGGACAGGACCGAGTTGTAGCCCTGGGCAAACAACGTCGCGTTGTTGTCGGTCGGCGCTCCGTCGATCTCGACGTAGTTGACCGCGCTCTTGCCCTTGACCTCCGCGGCCTGGGTCAGCGCGGTGCCTTGGTCCTCGCCGACCTTCACGTTGTCGTAGGAGACGTAGTACGACGCGGTGCCGCCGGCGGTCAGCCGGTCGTAGTCGATCGTGACGACGTTGTGCTGCTGGGCCAGAGCCTCGATCGCCTTACCCGAGCCCGAGTCCAGGTTCACCACCAGGAGAACGCCCACGCCCTGATTGATCAGAGCCTGAGCCTGCGACTGCTGGGTGGTCGCGCTGTTGTTGGCGTTGTCGATGTAGCAGGTGAGCTTGTTGGCGTCGCACTGCTTCTTCAGCTCGGTCGGGTCGGCCGAGACCCAGCGCGGCGACGACGCCGTGTCGGGCAGCAGGATGCCGACCTTCGTGTTCGCCGGCGGTGCACTGCCCGTCGAGGTCGTCTTGTTGTTGCCGCAACCGACCAGCCCGGCCGTCATCGCAGCGGCGACTCCGGTCATGGCTACGGTGGTGCGGAGAGTTCTACGCATGTCCCAGGGAGCCTTCATAGGGACAGGCTCCGCCTCGCCGGACCGTCGTTCATCCTGGCGAGCGCCTATCTTGGTCTACCGGCTAGCCAGAAGGACGCCGTACCGGGTAGCTGGAGGGATTGCGGGCCGCTACCTTGCTGGGTGTGAGGGACACTGTGAGGGATTCATGGACAGCTTGATCCTCCAGACGGCCATCGGACTCATCTTCGTCTTCGCGGCGTTCGCGGCCCTGGTCTCGGTGCTGACCGAAGCGGCCGCTCGATTCATCGGTCTGCGCGGTGAGTATCTGCTGCGCGGAATCCGCTCCCTGGTCGACGGGGAGAGCGCGTTCGAACTGCGGTGGAGGGACCTGCTTCGGCGTACGTCCGAGGCACCCGCCACCCGAGCGGGTGAGACCCAGGACCCGATGGTCACGAAGATCGTCTCGCAGCCGATGGTGTCGCGGTCGGCGGACAAGGGTGCAGCGCCGGCCAACGCGGGCAACGCGAAACTCAGCGCGAAGGACCGGCGGCGGCTTCCGTCGTACGTCTCGGGGCGTTCGTTCGCGCGGGCGTTGATCGGGGTGCTGGTGCCAGACATGTCCGGCCGGACGACGATCGACGACATCTCGGTCAAAGTGCAGGAAATGGCTGCGGACAATCCGCTGAAACAACCTCTTCTCGGCCTTCTCGCCGAGGCCGGGGACAATCTGGTGGCATTCCGTCAGGGCGTCGAGGAGTGGTACGACGACCACATGGCGAGGGTCTCCGGGTGGTACAAACGCCACGTCCGCTGGATTTCCCTGGCGTTCGCGACGATCGTCATCCTGGCCTTCAACGTCAACGCCGTAGAGGTGACCCGGTCCCTCTACTCCGACCAGGCCCTCCGCGCCTCGGTCGTCACCCAGGCCGTGAATTCATCCGACTGCGGTACCAAAGATCCCGCCGTCTGCCTCAACGACCTCCAGAAGGAAATCCGCGAAGTCAGGACCTCCGGCCTCCCCCTAGGCTGGGGCACCGTCCCCACCTGCGCCGCCCCCACCCACTGCAATTGGCTGGAAAGATATGGTCTGGCCAACCCCGACAAAGGCCTGTCCCACGACATCCCCTATTTCCTCGTCATCCTGCTGGGCTGGGCGCTTATGATCCTCGCCGTGGTTCCCGGCGCCCGATTCTGGTTCGACACCCTTTCCCGCCTCAACACCCTCCGCTCCACCGGCCCCAAACCCTCAACCACCTAGTCAGGTGATCGCGGTGGCTTCGATGACGCTGAATGGGGTGTTCGTTTCGATGACCTCGGTGAGGTGCAGGTTGGCGGTGTTGAAGAGGGCAGCGTAGGCGGAGGTGGTGCGTTCTCGGCCGCCGGGCATGACGAGCATGTTGAGGTCGGACAAGGCTGCTTGGGCTTCGCGGCCGGGGCGGTCGAGGATTTGTTCGACGACCAGGACGACGCCGCCGGGGTTGAGGGAGGCTGCGCAGGTCCGGAGGATCTGGGTGCAACGGTCGTCCGGCCAGTCGTGGAGGATCGACTTGATCAGATAGGCGTCGGCCGGCGGGACGGACTCGAAGAAGTCGCCGGTCATCGATGACCACCGCGGCGCCACCGCTTCGGTCATTGGCTGCTTGGCCACGACATGCGGAAGGTCGAAGACGACGCCCTCGACGTGATCGTGCTGATTGAGCACCGCATCCAGCAGAATTCCCTGACCACCGCCGACATCCACGACGGTGTTGACCTTCGAGAAGTCGTACGCCGAGGCCACCGCCGTCCCGACGTACCAACTGAGTCCGGTCATGTTGGCGTTGAAGATTTCGTTGTATTCGGGTCGAGTCTCCCGATAAGTCCAGACATCGACACCGTGCACCGCCTCGAACGCGTTCTCGCCCGTCCGCACGCTGTGCGCCAGATTCCCCCACGCCGCCCACAGCCCGGGATCCTGCATCATCCGGGCCAACGGCCGCAGCGTCCCCGGTACGTCGGAACGCAGCCGCTCCCCCAGCGACGTATTCGAGTACACCCCGTCCTGTACGGCGTACACCCCGACAGCCACCAGAGCCCGCAGCAACCGTCCCAGCGTCTCCTCGTCCGCCGTCACCACAGCCGCCAACTCTGAGACGGTCCGCCCTGACCCTGCCAGCGCGTCCGATACCCCCAGCTCGGCCGCGACGCTGAGCGCCGCGGACAAGCGGAACCCCGTCACCATTTCCTGCAGATCCACCCCATCATCCATACCGCCGATGATGCGCCCGATCGCCCGGAAAAGGAGGGGCTCAGGTCAGGTTGTCGAGGTGCTGTCTCGCGGCGGTCAGCCGGGCGGCGGCTTGGCTCAGGTGGTCCGACGCGGCGGCCAGTTCGCCGTCGGCCTGATCCAGGACATCGCCGGGGTCGGCATCGGTGCGGGACTGGATGACGCCGGCGAACCGGGGCAGCCCGAACGAGCTCATCAGGAGCGTCGCGGTCGACATCAGCGTCCGGAGCTCGTGGAACTCCGCCACCAGCGCTTTGGCCGCCACATCATCGGCCGGGCGGCGCCTCGACACCTCGACCGCGCGCCGCAACGCCGCGCTCGCCTCCTGTAACGAGTCTTCCGCGCTCTCCGACACCGGCCGCCGTCCTCTCCCGTCAACCTGCTCAGCGGTAGGAGTGCTCCGCAGTGGGAGTCAAGGCGCAACGCCACCAGACCACGGCCTGAGTTGCAAGCGGTCGGCGCGAGGCGTGGACGAATCGTGACCATCACTGACAACGCCCGGTTCAACCAGGATTCAGACGGCGAACACCTGTGAGTCATCCGCGAACGCCTTGAACTCGAGCGCATTTCCGGCCGGATCGAGGAAGAACATCGTCCACTGCTCACCGGTCTGCCCCTCGAACCGCACGTACGGCTCGATGACGAACTCGGCCTCCGCCGCCCGCAACCGCTCGGCCAACTGCTGGAACTCGGGCACGCTCAGGATCAATCCGAAGTGCGGCACCGGTACGGCGTGACCGTCGACGGGATTGTGGATCGCCCGGGTCCGCTCCGGCGCCACATGCGTCACGAACTGGTGCCCGCGCAGATTCCAGTCGATCCACGTCTCCGAGCTGCGGCCCTGCTCCAGCCCGAGCACCTCGCCGTAGAAGCGTCGCGCCGCCTCCAGATCGTCGACCGGCATGGCCAGGTGGAACCTCGGGATCGGTGAGTCCAGAACAGTCATCTACGTCCTTCCTGAGGAGTTGCTTCCAGCGGTGGGTACGGCGATTCCGGCAGACCGATGTTGCGCCAGACGAACCGCGGGATCCGGGCCAGGAATCCCCGCAGGAACAGGGAATGATGAGCGATCGTCGGATGGTTGTGGACACCCGCCGAGAACCACGCCCACTCTCCGGCGATGCTGAACTCGGCCGGCGAGCTGGCCATCAGGTACTCCATCTGCCGCGGATGGATCACGTCGTACGCATATTTCTGGTCCTGCGCGCGCACGGAGAACTTCTCGTTGAACTGCTGGCTCTCGAACGTGATCCCGCGCCCGCGGCGCGCGACCTGAAGCGGCGGCATCTGGACCGGCAACTGGAACCCGAGGATCGGCTCGCTGTGGTTGTCGGTCACCGTCCGGGTCTGGCTCCGGCCTTCGCTGTCGGTATAGGTCTCGGTGCGGGTGGTCTTCCAGCGATGCGTGAACGCGACGAACGGCGGCCCGTCACCGTCGCGACCCCGAATCACCTCACTCGTGGAGTGATCGTGCCCGCCCCGCGTCACCGCCGTGAGCTCGAGCAGGCTGTCGTCGACACCGACCCAGTACCAGTCCGGGTGATGGTAGAAATGCAGTCGCGGCGGCAGCGGCGGCTGGATCCACCGATCGACCGGCGCGGCATCGATCGCGGCGGCGACACTGCCGAGCAGCTCCAGCCAGGGCGCGAGCAACTCCGGGTCCTTGTGCGGCGGACCCAGCGACGTCAGCTGATCGCCGTCGATGCTGATATTCACACCGGTGTAGCCGGCGGCGACAGCGCTCAGCCGCTCGCACACCTGCGGCGTGAGCACGGCCGCCGCGAACTCGGGGTCCGCCGCGCCGATCTGCCAGCCCGGTCCCAGTTGCGCGGGTGACGCGATGATCGTCGCCTCCACGCCGTACCGGGGACGCGTCTCGCCGGCCGTGATCCACAGCTCCGGAAGGTGCCGGGACAGACCGGCCATCCCGATCCAGCCGGACCAGTGGTCGGACTTGTACTCGATCACCTGGAACGGACGGCCGAGGCTGGTCAGCCCGGTGATCTGATCGTCGGGCTGACGCGCGAAGCCGATCCCGAACGGCGGATTCCCGAGTCGCGCGACCGCATCGAACGTCGGACTGTTCACGAACGTCCATCCGCGGTCCCGCAGCGACTTGATGTACCGCTGCCGCCGGACGATCGCGATGATCCCCCACAGCAGCCCACCGCCACCCACTACAGAGGCGGCGATGATCCACGTCGCCTCGCCGGCCACTCCAACCATCGGGTTCACCAGGAAACTCAACCACACCGGCGGTTCAGACTCACGGAGCGACGAGCCCGAACCGATGCGCGACCGCAGCCGCCTCCGTGCGCGTGGTCACCTCCAGCTTGCGCAGGATCCGGGCCACGTGGGTGGCGACGGTGTTCGGCGAGACGAACAGCTCCCGCGCGATCTCGGCGTTCGACAACCCGCGAGCCAGGGTCTTCAGTACGACGACCTCGCGCGCCGTCAGCCCGAGAGCGGAAGCCGGTACGTCGTCGGACAGGCCGGCACGTTCCGAAAGTCCGTCGATCTCTGCGAGCAACGGTACGGCGGACAACCCGGCCGCGATCGCCCGTGCCTCCTCGAGCCGCCGCCGCGCACCGGACTTGTTGTTCGACCCGAGCGCCGCCTTGGCGGCACTCGTCAACGCCAGCGCGATCTCGTACACGTCACCACGCCGGCGCCACGCCTCGACCGCCGAGTCCCACGCGGCGAGCGATCCATCGGCGAGGGCATCACCGCTCCGCAAGACTGCCTCGACATCGAGCCATTGCGGCTCCGACACGGGAATCTTCCGCCTGAAATCCTCGGCGCGCACGGTCAACTGCTGCTTGCCGCGAGCGGCATACTCCAGTCGGCTCGCCGCCAGGTACACCCCAGGCCCGGTCGAATCGACGTCCAGGTACTCCGGCAGGACGGCCAACAGGTCGGCCAGCAGCCGGTCGGCCGCGGCGAGATCGCCTCGACCGATCTCGAGCATGATCCGGACCGGCACAGACTGCCGCCACAGCTCTGTGGCCGTGCCGGGCGACACAGGCATCAACGCGAACTGTTCGGCCGCGTGGTCGTACTCGCCGCGCCGTGCGGCTATGTCGGCCACGAGCAGCCGCAGCGACGCGTCGTACCAGGCGGGAGGACCGGCGGCGAGCGCGGTGTCGAGCAGGCTCAGGGCTTCGTCCCAGCGGCCAAGCAGGATCAGGGCTGTTGCCCGGTTCTGCGCGAGCATCGATCCCCGGGCCCGCATCCGGCCCCAGCTCTCGGCGAGGCGTTCGGCCTCCTCGAGCAACGCGACCGCCTGCTCGAGCTCGCCGTTCAGGTTCATCGCGAGGCCTTCCCACTGCAGCGAGGTCAGCTGGGTGTGCTGATCGCCAACGGCCGCCGCGGCTGCCCGTGCCTCCTGGAGAAGTTCCGCGACCTTGACCGGGCCGCCTTCGTGCAGGAGGACACCTCCGAGGATCAGCTTCGCGTCGGCCAGCACCTGAAGGTCGCCGACCCGCTCGGCCAACTCCAGCGCCTGCTTCGCATGCTGCCGTGCCGCGGTCCCAGGAGATCCGACGAACTCGGTGAACGCCAGCCCGGCCAGCAACCGGCCACGCAACGCGTCAGCGGTCCCTTCCGGAACCAGCTCGAGCGCGCGCAGCAGGTCATCGGTTCCGCCGCCGTCGATGCGGCACTGCAGCAGGCCGCGCAGCCGCAGCAATGCTGCCCTCCGCAGGGGTTCCTTGACCGCGTCGATGTCGGCGAGCGCAGCGGACGCATGCTCGACGCCGGCCACCGAGCGGCCGGTCGTGAACGATGCCTCGGTGGCCAGCTCCTGCACAGTTGCTCGGGAGACTCCGATGAGTTCGGCGGATTCGGCGGTCCAGAGGGACAGGACGCGGTCGAGCAGGTTGAGGTGTTCGTCGTACGCGTATTGCCGCTCCGCGGCTGCGGCCGCCTGCCAAGCCGCGACGAGGGCCTTGGCCGGCTCACCGGCGACTGTCCAGTGCTCGGCCAGCGCGGCGGACGAATCCGATCCAGCCGCGATCGCCTCGGCGTACCGGGAGTGCAGGCGTCGCCGCTCCCCCGGCAGCAACGCGCCGTACACGGCCTCGCGGATCAGGTCGTGCCGGATCGCGTAACCGTCGTCGTGGACCGCGACCTGATGACGTTCGATCAGCTCGCGTACGGCGTCGTCCACCGGCTCACCGGACACCTCGGCCAGCAGTTCGTCGGACACCGTGCCACCCGCGACCGCGATCGTTGCGAGCACCTTCCGGGCCGACGGAGACAGGTCGGCTACGCGGTCAAGGAGCAGGGTGGTGAGTCCGTCGGAGTTCGCCGTACCGGCTGCGCGAAGCGCCTCGACGAACAGCGGGTTCCCGTTGCTGCGGCGATGAATCGCGCTGCTCGCAACCGGGTCCGGCGGCCGTCCCTCGATCGCCGCCAGTAAGGCGCTCACCTCTTGCCGACCGAGCGGCGCGAGGTCGAGCCGCACCACCTCGGCCCGGCGACCGATCTCCGCCAGCAACTGCCGAGTCGGATGCCCGGACGGCAGCTCGCCGGTCCGGACGGTCCCGATCAGCAGCACGGCGTGTGCATCGAGATTGCGGACCAGATACACGAACAGCTCTCGACTGGACGCATCCGCCCAGTGCAGGTCCTCGACCACCAGGACCAGGGGACGCTCCGCGGCCGCCTGTAGGAGGAGGGCGAGCACCTCACCGAACAACCTCAGGTGTCCGCCGGGAGCCTCGGGGAGCGAGAGCTCAGGCAGCCAGCCCGCGAGGGCCGAGCCGCCGACCGGCAGCGCGGCGCGAAGCCGGTCCGGGCCCCACTCCCGCAGCAGATTCCGGAGGATCGCCACGAACGGAACCCAGGGCGTGCCGTCCGCGCCGAGCTCGAGACAGTCACCGGTCAGGACCAACGGCGTCCCGCCGATGTCGCCGACCGCGGTCGAGACGAGCCGGGACTTCCCGATCCCGGCCTCCCCCGACACCAGCACGGTCACCGACTGACCCGACTCCACCCGCGAGTACGCCGTACGCAGCGCAGCGAGCTCGGACTCACGGCTGATCAGCACCGGGCTGACGACGGCGGTCGGCATGCCGTCATCCTCGCATCACCGGGGTCCCGGTCGAGATGTCATCAGATCTGGTGACGACCGGGACCGGCGTCGACGACGAGGGTTGGACCACAGCGATTCGACAGATACGGAGCAACGAGATGAGCAAGAACAGCAACCGGACCGTGGTCGGCAACCTCACCCTGTCCCTGGACGGACGCTTCAACGGGCCGGGTGGCGACTACGACATGAGCTGGATCGGGCCGCACGCGGTCACCCCCGGGTCGCTCGCACACATGATCCGCGTGACCTCGCCGGCGACCACGGCCCTGCTCGGCCGGAAGAACTACGAGGGATTCGGCGGCTACTGGCCCACGGTCGCCGACGACGAGCACGCACCCGAGGAGAGCCGGACGTTCTCCCGCTGGCTCAACGAGGTCGACAAGGTCGTCTTCTCCGCGACGTTGACCGAGGCCCCCTGGCAGAACAGCCGCATCGCGACAACCGACCCAGCCACGACGGTCAAGGACCTGCGCCGCGAAGAGGGCGGCGACATCATCGTCCTGGCCAGCTCCAGCATCATCCGAGCCCTCCTCGCCGCCGACGAACTGGACCAACTCTCGATCACCCTCGCCCCAGAACTGGTAGGCGGCGGCTCCCGCCTCTTCGACGACACCCTCCCCGCCACCTCCTGGACCCTCACCCACTCCACCCCCACCGAAAGCGGAGCCCTCTGCCTCCTCTACAACCGAACCCGCTAACCCATCCCGACCCCCGCCCCACCCCCACCCCCACCCCGACCCCCGCCCCAGCCCCCGCCCCAGCCCCGGCCCAAGCCCCACCCCAGCCCCAGCCCGCCCGCCCCACCCCACCGCCCACCTGATTCGACTTTGTGCACCAGATCCGTACGAACGGCGCTCCAGAACACGGATCCCATGCACAAAGTCGGCGGAACCACGGACGTCGGGCGGGCCGGGGCTGGTCGACGTGACCGCGGACGTTGGGTGGGCGGCGCTGCTGTTCGGCGGCTTCTTTCTTCTGGCTAGTTGGAGGTTAGGGCTGGGGGGAGGGGGTGGGCGTGGATGATGTGTAGGCGGGTTACGGCTCGGGTGAGGGTTACGTAGAGGCGGTGGAGGCCTCGGGGTTCGGCGGCTACTATTTGGGCGGGTTCGGCGACTATTACTGTGTCGAATTCGAGGCCTTTGGCCAGGGTGGCTGGGACGCAGACCAGGCGGGTCGCGTCCAGCTCGTCGTCGGTCTCGCCTAGGAGGCTTGGCTGGAGGGCGGCCGCGGTTAGCGTGTCTCGTAGGCCTGCGATCTCCGAGTCGGCGGCGATCAGGGCTACCGAGCCCTCGCCGGCTAGCGCGGACTTGCATGCGGCGACGACCGCGTCCGCGTACGTCGACTCGTCGGTCTCGACGATCGCGAGTGCGTCGGCGACCGTACGGATGCCGGTGGGAACCCCAAGCGTCGGTGCGATCGCCGGCAGCAGCCGGGCCGCGAAGTTGATGATCTGCGCCGGCACCCGGAAACCCCGGTCGAGCTCGGCCACGAGCGCGTCCGACTTGTCGAGGTGCTCTAGCACCCGCTCCCACGGACCCGCGGCCCACGCGGTTGTCGCCTGAGCCAGATCGCCGAGGATCGTGGTTGAACCGGTCCGACACCGACGCCCCAGCGCCCGCAACTGCATCGCCGACAGGTCCTGCGCCTCATCCAGCACGAGGTGACCGAGCGACCCGGTACGCCGTTCGATCAGATCCTCGAGCTCGTCGAGCAGAACCGTATCCGCGAACGACCACTTCGCCGACTTCCACGACCGCGCCGGCTTCTGCCACAAGAGCGCCGTACGGTCGTCCTCCGTCAGCTCATCGCCGCCGACCTGCGCCAGGAACTCGGGATCGGACCACAGCCGGTGCAGGACCTGCTCGGGTACGACGCGGGGCCAGACCGCGTCGAGGAGATCCTTCACCGGTTTGGAGCGGGCGACGGCGTTCTGGACCCGATCGTCCGGCGACTCGGCCCGCTCCTCCATCCGAACCAGGACCTTGTGCGCAAGCCGCTGCGCGAGTGCATTCCGCCCGGGCGCATACCTGGTCGACTCGCGCAGGTCCGAGACGATGTCGACCACCTCGTAGTCGTGCACCCGGTAGCGCCGGGATCCCTTGCTGTAAAGGATTCCGTCGGTCGGCGTCCCGACGTACGACCACAACGCCCGCCGCAACACCCCGGCCATCCGGGCATCACCCTTGAGCCGCTCGGCCTCCGGCTCGTCAACGACCGTGGCAGGCCGAGTGATCAGCTCCTCGATCGTGATCTGCCGTACGTCGACCTCGCCGAGCGCGGGCAGGACCTTGCGGATGTACGACAGGAACGAGCGGTTCGGCCCGACGATCACCACCCCGCCGCGGCTCAGCCGCTGGCGCTCGGTGTAGAGCAGGTAGGCGACGCGGTGCAGACCGACCGCGGTCTTGCCGGTGCCGGGTGCGCCCTGCACGCAGACGCTCGGGTGCAGCGGCGCCCGGACGAGATCGTCCTGTTCGGGCTGGATCGTGGCGACGATGTCACGCATGGGACCGGTGCGAGGCCGTTCGATCTCGGCCCGCAGGAAGGTGTCGGCCTGATTGTTGTCGACGGCCCCGATCATCGGCTCGTCCTCGAAGCCCGTCAGCTCGGCCGCGTCGGAGAACCCGTACCGGCGCCGCAACAGGACCCGCTGCCGATCGCTGCGGGTGGCGCGATAGAAGGGCACCGACACCGGCGCACGCCAGTCGATCACCAGCGGGACCCCGCTGCCGTCGTGCACATGGCGGCGACCGATGTAGATCTCGTCGTGGTCCTCGACCGTACCGGCCTCGTAGTTCAGCCGGCCGAAGAACAGTGGCACGTCGGGCAGGTCGAGCAGCGCCTGCGTGCGTTGCTCCTTGGCGCGTTGGTTCGCCTCGTTCGTGAACCGTTCGTCGTTGTCCTCGCCACCGATGATCGGTACGTCGCGGACCTCGACGTCTTGATGCATCCGGCGCAGCGCGGCGCGGGCGGTGGCGAGAAAGGCGCGTTCGGTCGCGAGTTCTGGTTCGGCCATGAGAGGACCCCTCGAATCAGCGGATGGACAGGGTCCCGCCCCGGAGTCAACCCATCCGGTTCGATTCGATCCCGAAAAGACAGGCCGGGGACGCTACCACCCGTGTCCCCGGCCTCGCCACTGAATTAATTGCCGAGCTTGGCGCGCAGCCAGCCCGGGATGTACTGGTCCTCACGCGGGAACTCGGCCAGATCGGCCGCGTAGATGTCGTCGTCGACCGGCATCGACCAGGCCGGCTCGTGGTCGTAGTCGAAGTCGGTCTCGAAATGCCCGTCCGGCGTGATCGTCAGCCGCGCGGTCAGCCACGCGCCCTTCCCCGGTTGGTACATCTGTCGCCGCAGCGTCTCGAACCCGTCCTCCAGCCCTTCGGGCAGCGGATCGACCTGGTCGGCCACCCCGTCGGCACCGATCAGGTCCGCGTCGAACTCGGCGTACGTCGCGGTCGCCAGGTACGTCGCGGTCACCGATCGCCACCCGCTCGGCAGGTCGGCCACCAGAGCCCGGCCGATCGTGTCGAGCGTTTCCATCTCGTTGGCCATCTCGGTCAAGTCTCCCGGCCTGTTCGTTGTCGGTTGTCGGAGTAGATCTGGCGCGGTGATCGTCTGCCCTCGTGCCGGTGGACCGCCGTTCGTTGCGACGGGCGCAAGGCGGGGCGGTCCGACCCGTCGTCCGGACGATTCGGATAGGCGATATCGATGGACGCATGCACCTGGATGCCGGACTTGCGCATCGCGTGCCAGGCTTGTTCCATCTTGCGCCAGTTCGACTTGTCTCCCCGCTTCGCAAGATTCTGGTCGCTCGCCTGGGCCGTGAGGTTGATCTTCTCGCCAGGGCCTCTGAACTGGGTCGGCACAGCGTGGCCGCCGTTGTCGCCGGGCAGCCGATCCGGCACCCCGGCCTGCCGCTGAGCGTACTCGTTACGGCGCTCGGCGTTCTCCTTCGAGGGCAACCTGTCCAGCCAGCCCTCGACGTGCTTGAGCCGCGCGGCCTCGTCGGTCACGAAGATGTACCGCTTGTCGACGACATAGACCGAGGACGCCTTCGGGTTGCTGAGGTTCGCGTTCCAGGCGTCCTTCTTCCCCGAGTCCTCGTGGAAGACCGGAAGCTCGGCGTACTTCGCCGGCACGACCGGATCGTCGTTCGGCCCGTACCCGACCGCCGCGACGTCCTTCGGGTGAGCAGGCTGCTCCGGCTGAAATCCCGGCGTGCTGGCCATGGCCCCCCTTCGCGGCAGTCAAGTGGTCTACACAGCCTAAGAGAAACCCGGCTCCACCCGGAACGCCGGGGAGCGTGTCGACAGCTCCGATCAGCGACGGTCCTCGGGGCGACGTACGCGAACCTCATACCGGCGCCGCCCGGCAGCTGGAGCAGGCTCAATGCCTCCGCCTTCACTCCGTACATCGAGCAAACGGCGTCCCGGAGCGTCGCCGGGCTGCCGTTGAAGCTCTCCTCCAACAGGTAGAGCAACCCGCGGGCCTGATCGACATCGCTAGAGGTCGATGACGACCTTGCCGTGCACGTGCCGACCGGCCTGTAGCTCGGCCGCGCGGCGGATCTGCCCGACCGGGAAGCTCGCTGCGATGGGCACCTGGAGTTCACCCGCCGCGACCAGGCGGGCGACCTCTTCCAAGGCACCCGGAGCCGCGCTCCCGCCGTTGGCTCTCGGCACGCCGTCGACTTGCGCGGCGATGGTGCAGATGCGGCCGTCCGGGACTCCGAGCTGCCGTGCGGCCTGCACTGTCTCCACCCCATACAGGTCGATGGCGGCGGTGACACCGCCGGGAGCGAGGGCCCGGACCCGGTCGACCAGGCCCTCGCCGTAGGCGACCGGCTCGGCTCCGAGATCGCGCAGGAACTCGAACGACGCGGGTGATCCCGTCCCGATCACCCGTGCTCCTGTCATCCGGGCCATCTGGACCACGAACACCCCCACCCCGCCCGCCGCGCCGCCGATCAGAACTGTGTCGTCGGGGCCGAGAGCGGCCGCGGCAAGGGCGGCGGATGCCGCGCGACCGGCGATGGCGAGGGTGGCGGCGGTACGGTCGTCGACGCCGTCGGGGGTGTGATGGGCTTCATCGGCCGCGGTTGCCACCGCCACGTCGACGACCACATAGTCGGCGACCGCGCGGGACAGGGCGCCCCCGAACACCCGGTCGCCGGGAGCGAAGCCGGTCACCCCGGCACCGATCTGGTCGACCACGCCCGCGTAGTCGGTCCCGAACCCGGTGGGAAGGCTCAGTCCGAACCGAGCGGCGGTGTCCGCGTCGGCGGTGATGATCCAGTCCATCGGATTCAGGCCGGCCGCGGTGACCCGCACCCGGACCTGTCCCGGGCCGGCCTCCGGAGCGGGAACCTCACGAAGATCGAGGACCTCAGGTCCGCCGAACGCATCGAGCCGGACTGCCCTGCTCTGGCCGGCCGGCGATTGATCGCTGAGTTGCTGCATGTGCGCCTGTCTCCTAGGAGCTGAGGGAATACCTTGAAACGGACTATGCTCCGGTTACATGGACAACCGTAGCACAGCCGGAGCGTGATCCGTTTTGACCGACGCAGAGCTGCGCGCACCACGGGCCGACGCGGCCCGCAACCGCGGCCAACTGCTCGCGGTGGCGACCCGCGTCTTCGCGTCGGCTGACACCGAGCCGTCGATGCGTTCGATCGCCCGCGAGGCCGGAGTCGGGATCGCCACGCTCTACCGGCACTTCCCGACCCGCGAGTCGCTGGTCGACGCGGTCTACCGCGACCAGGTGGTGCGGTTGACGACCGGCGCCCGCGAACTGCTCGGCCGGATGCCACCGGCGACGGCACTGCGGCACTGGATGGACTTGTTCGGAGACTGGGTCGCGACCAAGAACGGCATGCTCGACACGCTGGTGGCGATGATCGAGTCGGGCGAGATCTCCCATGGGCAGGCCCGCACCGAACTGCTGACGGCCATCACGACGATTCTCGATGCCGGCCACGCGGCGGGCGACCTCCGCTCCGACGTCACCGCCGACGACATCGCCGCAGCTCTGATCGGCATCTTCACCGTGGCCCCCCGGCCCGACCGCGAAGCCACGGCCGGTCGCCTGCTCAACCTCTTGATGGACGGCCTCAGGCCCTGGCCGGCTCAGCGGTAGGCGCGGGCCTGGAGTTCGAAGAGTTCCGCGTAGCGGGCGCCGTTCGCCAGGAGTTGTTCGTGGCTGCCGACCTCTTCGACGCGGCCTTGGTGCATGACGACGATGAGATCGGCCATCCGGACCGTGGAGAAGCGGTGCGAAACCAGGATCGTGATGCCACCGGTCTCCGCGGCCGCGATCTTGGCCGCCGTCGCGTACTGCTCGTACAGCCGATGCTCGGCCTCCGGATCGAGCGCGGCGGTCGGCTCGTCCAGCAGCAACAACAACGGCCGCTCACGCATGAACGCGCGCGCCAGCGCGAGCCGCTGCCACTGGCCACCCGACAGCTCGACCCCATCGGTGAACTTCTTGCCCAGCTGAGTATCCAGCCCACGCGGCAGCCCCGCGATCACCGAGCCCGCGTCACCCCGAGCCACCGCCGCGAGCACCGCACCTTCGTCCGACGCCCGCTTGATGTCGCCGAGCCCGACCACCTCGCGCGCCGTCAGCTCGAACTTCACGAAGTCCTGGAACCCGGCCGACGACTGTGATCGCCACTGCTCCGGAACGAGCGTGGCGAGGTCCACCCCGTCGACCAGGATCCGCCCGGTCGTCGGGTCGTACATCCGCGCGAGCAGCTTGACCAGCGTGGTCTTGCCGGCGCCGTTCTCCCCCACCAACGCCACCGCCGACCCGGCCGGCACCCTGAGATCGATCCCGGTCAGTACGGCGGAATCCGAACCAGGGTAGGAGAATCCGACGTTCCGCAACTCGATCCCCGACGTCAGCCGTGCAGGTGCGGGTGTCACGCTCGCCTTCCACGAGTTCGCCTTCGCGTACTCGCGCAGCCAGTCGTACCGGCTGAAGCTCCGCACGACCTCACCGACCCAGTACACGTTCTGCGCGATCCCGCCCGTCATCTGATCCACCTGCGGTGCCAGCAACAGCACGAGTACGACGTCGCCCGCCGACTGCTGCCCGTTCCGGGCCCGATAGACGATCCACACGACGGCCGCGGCGTACGCGAGCCCGAACACCAGGCGGACCGAGCCGTCCACCTTTCCACCCCATCGGGCCGCCTCGACCCGGCGCCGGAACCGCTCGGTCTGCAACGAGAAGATCTTGTCCAGCAAGACCTTCCCGAGCCCGAACACCCGCAGCTCCAACCCCGTCCGCGGATCCTTCGCCACCTCGATCAACCGATCGACCAAGCGCTCCTGCTCGAGTGAGTCCTCCCAGGCCTTCTGCTGCCGCGTGCTGCTCAGGTACGCCGACCAGATCCGCGCGGCACCGAGCAACGGCAGAATCAACAGCAATGGATGCACGGACCCGAGCAGCGTCAACACCGTCGCGGTGTTGGTCACGGTCGCGAACACCCAGAGCAGGACCTCGGCCCCAAGACCCATCCGCCACGCGCGCTCGCGGACGAGCTCCAGCCGGTCCGCGACATCGGGCCGCTCGTGATGCGACAGCCCCGGTATCCCGGTGGTCACGTCGAGCAGGTCGGCGTGCACCCGACCGGCCATGCGATCCTGCGCGGTGTCCTGGAGCGGCCAGCCGACCACATCTGCGAGGAACGTCACCGCCAGACCACCGACGATGATGCCGATCCCCCACCCGATCGTGCGGGACGAGTCCGACGCAATCCCCTCGACCAAACGGCTCACGCCGTACGTCGAGGCCGGTGCCGTGATCGCGCGCACCGCGACGAGCACGGTCGACACCGCCATCAACAGCGGCGCCGCCCGGAACGACGTCGCCAGCCACAACCAGAGAATCCGGAAGCTACGCATCGATCGGGTCCTCCGGCGCTGTCACGTACCGCTCGGCTTGTAATCGGAACATCGACGCATACGTCCCGTCCCGGGCCAGCAACTCCTCGTGCGTACCGTCCTCGACGATCCGCCCGCCGTCGAGCACGCAGATCCGGTTCGCATGCCGAACCACCGAGAAGCGGTGCGAGATGATCAGCGACGCGACCCCGGCCGTGAGCTCCAGATACCGCTCGACCAGCTCGGCCTCAGCCCGTACGTCGAGCGCCGCCGCCGGCTCGTCCAGCACGAGCACACCGGCCCCCGCGTGTACGGCGAACAACGCCCGCGCCAGCGCGATCCGCTGCCATTCACCGCCGGACAGGTCGACACCTCCGTCGAACGTCTTGTCGAGCACGGTGTCCCACCCGGCCGGCAGCCCCCGCACCACCTCGTCGATCCCCGCCTCCCGGGCGACTTTGGCGAGCGTGATCTCATCGTCCGCGCGCTCGATCGCGCCGTACACGACGTTGTCCGTGACCGACAGCGGGAACCGCAGGAAGTCCTGCACGATCGCGGCGATGCGCCGCTGCCACGCGGCCAGGTCGAGCTCGGCGAGATCGACGCCGTCGACGGTGATCCGGCCTTCGGTCGGCCGGTACGCACCGCCGAGCAACTTCACCAGCGTGGACTTCCCGGCGCCGTTGATGCCGACGAGCGCGAGTGCCTCGTGCGCATGGATGGTGAGGTCGAGACCGCGCAGTACGTCGACGTCCGAGCCCGGATAGCGGAAGCTCACGTTCTCGAAGCGGATCTCACGCGCCGGCATCGTCTCGACGCGGTGGACCCCGGCCGCCTCGACCTCGGGATGCCGCTCGGCGATCCGATCCGGCAACTCCTTCATCGCGCGCAGCGCCGACAACCCGCGCCGCACCTGGACCACGCCGTACGAGTTCATCGACACCGCGACGGCAAGGATGGCCGGGACCGTGGTCGCGACCTGGGTCAGCGGGAGGTCGCCGTTCAGTGCGGCCCGGCCGACGAACAGGATCGCGACCGCGTTCGCGGCCAGATGCAGGCCACCCATCGCGATCGACCACTTCACGTTGTTCCGGCGCCGGTCCCACACCACCTGGTACGCCGCGGTCCACTCCCGCACGTACCGCTCGACCAACCAGGTGTGCAGACCGAACACGCGCAACTCCTTGGGCGCGTCACGCATGCCGAGATCGAAAAGGTAGTTGGCTCGCCGCTGCTCCTCGGTGTTGCCCCACCACACGTCGATCTCGCGCTCGATCAGGCGCCCGCCGTACCACTCCAGCAGTGCGGTGACGGCGACCAGCATCGCGGCGATCCACCAGGAGAACATCACGCCGACGATCACGGCCGAGCCGATCAGCGTCACCCGGCTGCCCAGCAGGAAGGGCAGATTCCCCAGTCCTTGGGCGAGATGGAAGCCGCCTTTACCTTTGGCTCGCTCCTGGACGTCCAGCACCTCGGTGTCCTCGAGATGGGCGATCCGGCGCGGAGTCAGCAGCGGCTCGGTGATCCCGGTGCCGATCTCCCGCGTGAGCGCCGCATCCATCACCAGCGAGGAGACCCGCTGAACCGCCGGAACCAGGCTCTGCACCACGAACACGGTCAGCAGTCCGCCGAGCAACCAGCAGAATGCGGTGAACGACATCGCTCCCGGGGCAGCGTCGATCACACCCGGGACCGCTCCGACGACCTGTCCGGTCAGCAGCGTCACGCCCATCCCCAGCACCGCGCCGAGGATCGCAACGCCCACAGTCAGGATCGTGCTCCCAGGTGTCACCCGCCACGCGTACCGCAGAAGAGTCACCATTCCAGAGACCGTAACGACCCCGACCGACAAAAAGTACCGAGTTTCCAGAAGCTGCAGGGTTTTCGGTCAGCACCGCAATGGTCAGCACCGCAATGGTCAGTCGGTGATCGGTGCCGCGTGTGCCTCGGCGTACCCGGCGGCCGCGAGCCGATCGAGCGTCTTCTCCAGTACGGCGGTGTCCTCGAGCGTCCGCACCTCGGTGATCTTCCCCCAACGGATCGTCAAGAACTGATGTACGACGTTCTCGTACTGCGAACCGTCGACGACACCCACGTGGACAGTGACCGCGGTGGCGACCCGCGTGTTCCACGGCCAGCCGTTGACCACGATGTCCTGGACGTCGAAGCGGGTGTCGGGCAGCAGGCGGAAACACCGCTCCCACCAGCGCCGCAGCGCGTCGTGGGTGTGCCGCTCACCGGACAACGCGTGGTCGCCGTAGAACCGGTAGGTGAACGCGGGCGCCATCCCCGCGACCATCGCCTCCCAGTTGCCGGCGCTGATCTCCCGGAACGCCTTCCGTACCTGTGCCGCCACGATCCGGTGATACATGGGACTCCCCTCGTCGGCTGATGTCACCACCCTAGGGAGAGTGAGTTCAATGACGCAACTGACTAGAGTGGTGACATGCGGAACACCAGCTTCGCCTCGATGCACTGCTCGCTCGCCCAGTCGCTCGAACTCATCGGTGACTGGTGGACTCCCCTGGTGCTGCGGGATCTCTACCTCGGACTGGACCGCTTCGACCAGTTCGTCACGGACCTCGGCATCTCCCGCAACCTCCTGACCGACCGGCTGAACACCCTGATGGACGGCGGGCTCGTCGTACGGACGCCGTACCAGGAGAATCCGGTGCGGTACACCTACGAGCTGACCGACGCGGGTCGCGAGCTCGTGCCGATCCTGCTTACGCTGACGGCGTGGGGTGATCGATGGGCGACGCCGCCGGCGGGTCAGCCGATGCGGTTCACGCATACGATCTGCGGAAAGGTCACCACGGCAACCGTCTGCTGCTCGGAATGTGGTGATGCACTGACCGCGGAAGAGGTTGCGGCCTCCGCCGGTCCAGGGGGCAGGACCGCGCCCGGGACAGCACTGATCGCGTCGGTGTTAGGGCATTGAGTCGAGCCGCAGGCTGAGCAACTGTGCAAGCGGCATGGATTCGCCGTCGCGGGCGCCTTGGCCGACGACGAGCGGAGGATCGGACGGCGTGATGCGTACGCCGGTCAACCGGGACTTCAAGCTGGCCGGGACCCCGAGGATGTAGAAGTTCGCGTCGGCATCGACACCCAGCGAACGATTCTTCCGCAGGTACCAGCCCGGCACTCCGGTCCGGTAGCTCGCGGACGAGCCGACCACCTGCGCCCGCAACTCCTCAGGCTCCACGCCGCGCGCCTTCAGCTCGGCGATGAACCCGACCAGCAACTCTCGAGCCTTGGCGGTCTCGCCGGCCTTCCGCTGCTCGAGCGCGGCCGCATGCGCGGCGGCCGCCTCGCGTCGTTCTTCAGCCCAACTCATAGCTCAGCTCAGGCACAAGCAGAACGGATGTCCCGCCGGGTCGAGAAACACTCTGAACGTCGTCCCCGGCTGATACTCCGCCTTGGTCGCACCCAGCTCGAGCACAGCAGCCTCGCCGGCATCGAGATCCTCGACCACCACGTCCATGTGGACCTGCTGCGGCACCTCCTGCCCCGGCCAGATCGGCGCCTTGTAGTCGTCCACTTTCTGGAAGTAGATACAGCTACTACGATCCTCCGGCCGGAGCTCCGTCCACCCGTCCTTGCCCTCGGCCTTCCACCCCAACAACTCGCCGTAGAACGCCGCCAGCACACCCTCGTCCGGGCAGTCGAAAACAAACGTCGGAGTCCGAGCAATCGCCATGTCCCGCACCCTACAGCGCGGGCATTTTCACGAACTCGCGCACAACGCGTACGCCACCGCCACAAACTCCCGGTCGGCAACCGCACTCACGTGCCAGTTCGTCGGACCGCCGTCGTCGAACGCGGTCGGCGTGTTCGCGTAGGCCAGTGCGAGCTTCGGCAACCCACCCTGGAACTGCACCGTCCGATACCCACCGCCGGTCGCATGCTTGCCCGCCGGGCAGTTGGCATCCGCGTCGGCCAACCACGACCCGTCCTCCTGCTTGGTCGCCGTGATCCGCTCGCCCTCCACATACGAATACCCCGACACACCAGGCGCCCCAGGCGCCCCAGCTGCGCCCTGCGGACCGGTTGCGCCCTGCGGACCAGTCGCGCCCTGTGGACCAGCTGCGCCGCGTGGTCCGGCCGGTCCGGTCTGGTTCCAGGTGAGCTCTTTCTCGTTCGCCCGGCACCGCTCACCGGTGTCGACGACGCGCAGCGTCCCCTTCAACGGCCCGAGCAGCGTCCCAGACCCCGTGTAACAACCGTGTACGACGCCGTCCGCCGAAGGAATCGCGGTCGCGATCCCGCCACCCACCAGCATCCCGCCCACCAACAGTCCCCCGCTGACTATCCTGCTCGCCTTCATAGCGCCTCCCAGGTCAGATAGTTGCCATCAGCACTCTGACCGGGATCCTTCAGACATCCTTAAATCACGCCGGCAGAACCAACCCGGACGACGAGGTCCTGCCAGGCTCGGTCGAGTCCGGCGGAGATGCAGCCGGCGACGACCGTCTCGGCGCCCAACTGGGTGACGCGGACGTCCGGCATGACCGGAGCCAGCGGCCGGAGTTCGCGGACGACGGCCTCCAGGAACCCCGGCGCCTGGCCGATACCACCGCCGAGCACGATCAGCTCCGGGTCCACCACTGCGATCACGCTGCAGACCGCCTTGGCCACCAGCAGTGCCTCCTCCGCGACGACCGCGGCCGCGGTCGCATCACCCCGAGCGGCAGCCGCGAACACCTTTTCGGCCGTCGTCCCGCCACGCACCCCGGCTCGCCGCGCGGCGCGGACCACAGCGGCCGCCGACGCCGATGCGTCGAAACCGCCGCGCTTGCGGGCATCGCGTGGATCGCTGCCGCTGCCCTCGGTGAACGGCAGATATCCGATCTCCCCCGCGACTCCGTGCGATCCGTGCCGCAGCTTGCCGTCGAGCACCAGCCCCATCCCGAGCCCGGTACCGACCGAGACGAACGCGAAGCTGGCGACATCGCGACCATGTCCGTGCACCCGCTCGGCAAGCGCCGCCGCGTCCACGTCGTTCTCGATCATCAAGGACGGACCGAAGCGATCACGCAGCGCCGACAGCGTCGCCGGCGAATCCCAGCCGGACAACCGTCCCGTCAACGTCAGCGCGTCGACCCGGGGATCGTAGACACCGGGACTGCCCAGCACGGTCTGCGTGAGCTGCTCTGCCGTGATGCCTGCTTCGGCCGCGAGCGTCGACGCGAGGTCCGACAGCTGCTGGATTCGATCCATCGCGTCGCCGGCCTTCGCCCGCACACTCAACCGGGCGCGAACGGTGCCGGCCAGATCCGCGATCGCGCCCCGCAAGAACTGGCGCCCGACATCCAGCCCGAGCACGAAGCCCGCCTCCGGCCGCACCTCGTACAGCGCCGCAGCCGGGCCCGGCACACCCGTCCGCGCACCGCTGGCATGCACGAGCCCGGACCGCTCCAGACTGCTCAGCGCCGCCGACACCGTCGGCTTCGACAATCCGGTCAGGGTGGCCAGCTCGGTGCGCGATACCGGTCCGGACCGCCTGATGTGGTCCAGCAAGACCTGCTCGTTGATCGAGCGGATCAGTTGTGGGCGCGCCGCGGAGGCACCTCCGGCGACAACCGTCACGTCGATCTCCTTGCGTTCGTGTCTCTTCGGATAACGCTTCGAACAGCAGTCACAGTTAGCCCTTGTGCCCGCGGTGATTGTTAAGTTAGTTTCCTATCGATTCTATTGGACGGCACGTGGAGGTGCCAGTCGATGACCCGTACGCCGGTTGTTCTCGGTCTCGACTTCGGTGGGACGAAGATCGCCGTCGCCGTCGGTGACGTCACCGGTCGCCGTCTCGGTGACAGTGTCGTTCACAGTCTGGCCGAGGCCGGAGCGCGCGCGGCGATGGATCGCGGCCTGGCCGCGGCCCAGCAGTTGCTCGCCGAGGTGGCACCGGATCAGGAGCTCGCGGGGGTCGGCGCGGCCACCCTGGGCATTCCGTACGACGACCGCGTCGAACTCGCACCCACCTTCCCCGGTTGGGGCGAGCTGCCGTTCGGACAGTTGATCCGCGCTGCCTTTCCGACCGTTCCGGTCCGGTTCGGGACCGATGTGAAGGCCGCCGCGGCGGCCGAGCAACGCTGGGGTGCACTGACCGGCTGCGATCCGGGCATCTATCTCAACCTCGGCACCGGTCTGGCCGTCGCGATCGTTGCCGGCGGCACTGTTATCTCCGGGGCGCACGGCGCCTCCGGCGAGATCGGTTACAACCTGCGCGCCGCCGGAGACGTTTGGATCTGCGCCGATGAGCGCACCATCCTGGAACATGTCGTCAGTGGCCAGGCACTCGAGACCACCGGTAGCACCCGGCTGGGGCGACCGGTGACGGCGGCGGACGTCTTCACGATGGCGCGCACCCAGGCGGACGCCGCCGTCCTCACCGACGAGTTCACTCGCGAACTGGCGATGCACCTCGTCAACCTCACGATCGCCATCGATCCGGCCCGGATCGTCGCCGGTGGCGGCCTGGTCGGAGCCTGGGATCGGATCGAACCCGAGCTGCGCCGGGCACTGGACGTAGCAGTTCCCTTCCCGCCGGAGTTGATGGTGGCCCGCTTCCCATCGGACGCACCGCTGGTGGGGGCATTAGCCCTCGGCGTCGAGGCCGCAGGCGCGGCCCTGGGCGACGAGGCATTCGCAGGAATCCTGAGTTCGAGCAGTGAAAGGCAGAGCCGATGAGGGGCATCAAACGATTCGGCGTCACCGCCGTGGCGATCGGCCTGCTGGCCGTCGCGGGGTGTGGCGGCGGCGACAAGCCGATCGGGGCGGCGTCGAGCAACCCGGCGTCCTCGACGAGCAGCAGTACCGGCCAGGGCGCGGGGGCCTACAAGAAGGGCGGCACCGTCACGATCGCCAACGTCGGCGGTCAGACCTGGCCGTGCCAGTTCAACCCGTTCAACCCGTCGGTCAACCAGGTCGCCCTCGGGTTCGTCTACGAGCCACTGACCTTCGTCAACGTGCTCAAGAGCGGCGCGACCACGCCGATGCTGGCGACCGACTTCGCCTGGTCGCCGAAGAAGGACTCGATCGTCTTCACCATCCGCGACGGCGTGAAGTGGAGCGACGGCCAGCCGTTCAGCGCGGACGACGTCGTCTACACGTTCACGCGGATGAAGGAAGAGCCCGCCCTCGACCTCTACTCGCTGTGGACCGGCGCCGGCCTGACCAGCGTCACCGCCGCCGGGAACAAGGTCACCCTGAAGTTCAAGTCGGCCGCCGAGCCGTACTTCTTCAACTTCGCCAACCAGATCGGCATCGTCCCCAAGCACATCTGGTCCAGCGGCGAGGCGGCCTCCAAGCCGGCCACCTGGGCCGACACCAAGCCGGTCGGGACCGGACCGTTCACGGTCGAGTCCTGCACCGCGAACAACATCTCTTACGTTGCCAATGGCAACTACTGGCAGCCGGGCAAGCCGTACGTCGCCAAGGTGCAGTACCCGGCGTACCTGGACAACAACCCGGCCAACCTCGACCTGGCCAGCGGCAAGGCGCAGTGGGGTGGCCAGTACATCCCGAACATCGACAACTTCTACAAGGCCAAGTCGCCGCAGAACAACTACTGGTTCCCACCGACCGCCAACGTCGCGATCGTGGCGAACAACGACCCGTCGCACAAGGTGACCAGCAACCTCGCGATCCGGCAGGCGATCGCCTACGCGCTCGACCGGGAGCAGATCTCGAAGATCGGTGAGAGCGGCTACCAGCCGGCCGCGAACCAGACCGGCGTGGTCAGTCCGACGTTCGACAAGTACTTCGACAAGGACGCGCTGACCGCCTCCGGGTACGACAAGCCGAACCCGGACAAGGCCAAGCAACTCCTGCAAAGCGCCGGCTACTCGTCGTCCAACCCGCTGAAGCTCGACGTCATCACGGTCACCGGCTACACCGACTGGGATGCCTCGCTCGCGGTCGTCAAGCAGCAGCTTGCCGCCGTCGGCATCGAGTTGACGATCCAGGACCTGCAGCAGCAGTCGTACAACCAGAAGCTCTACACCGGTGACTACGACCTGGCGTACTCGAACCTCTCCGGCGGGCCCTCGCCGTACTACGAGCTGCGGCAACTGCTGTACTCGAAGAACAGCGCCCCGATCGGCAAGCAGGCCAACAGCAACTATTCGCGCTACCTCAACCCCGACGTCGACAAGCTGTTCGACCAGTACGCCGCCGCCGACGCGGACACGCAGGTCAAGCTGATCAAGCAGATCTCGTCGTTCATGCTCAAGGACGTACCGATCATCCCGACCACCGAGTCGGTCGACTGGTACCAGTACAACACCAAGGACCTCGAGGGCTGGCCGACGCAGGACGATCCCTACGCGCAGCCCGCGCCGTACAACATCCCCGATGTCGGTCAGGTGCTGGCCAACCTGTACTCGAAGTCCGCGCAGAAGTAAGGGAAGGGCAGCTGTGAGGAGAGTAGGCACGAGGGGGTTGTCGTGCGGTACCTGATCCGTCGTCTCGGGTTCTTCGTGCTCACTCTCTGGGCAGCGATGACGCTGAACTTCTTCATCCCGCGGCTGATGCCCGGCAGCCCCGAGGAGGCGCTGCGGGAGCGGTTCAGCAAGGGTGGTTCGGTGGTCTCGCCGGACCAGCTGCGCACGGTGCTGGCCGAGTTCGGGTTCGACCCGGGCAAGAACATCATGTTGCAGTACGTCGAGTACCTGAAGGCGATGGTCACGGGGCACTGGGGGGTGTCGATCGGCAGCAGCCTCGGTGTCCCGGTGACCCAGCTCATCGGGGACGCGCTGCCGTGGACGCTAGGGCTGGTGGGGATCGCGACGATCCTGGCCTTCGTCATCGGCACGCTGATCGGCACCGTCGCGGGCTGGCGGCGGGGTGGTCTGATCGACGGGATCGTGCCGCCGGTCTTCATCGTCACCTCAGCGCTGCCGTACTTCTGGGTGGCGCTGTTGCTGATCTCGTTGTTTGCGATCGGCAACAATCCGGTGCTCCCGAACGACTTCAACTACGACCAGGGACTGACGCCGGGGTTCAGCGGCGAGTTCGTCCTCAGCGTCCTCAAGCACGGCATCCTGCCGGCCGCGACGATCCTGATCACCGCGGTCGGTGGATGGATCCTGACCATGCGGAACAACATGGTGACCACGCTGGCCGAGGACTACGTCCGGATGGCCCGCGCGAAAGGCATCCCGAACCGGCGGATCATGTTCGGCTACGCCGGCCGGAACGCGTTCCTGCCGAACCTGTCCGGTTTCGCGATGTCGCTCGGTTTCGTCATCTCCGGGACGATCTTGGTCGAATACGTCTTCAACTACCCAGGCCTGGGCTACATGTTCTACAACGCCACCGTGAGTACGGACTATCCGTTGCTGCAGGCACTCTTCCTGCTGGTGACACTGGCCGTGCTGATCTGTGTCCTGCTCTGCGACTTCGCGGTGTTCCTGCTCGACCCACGAGCCCGGACGAAGGGATAGACGATGAGCGCTATCGTTGCCGGCACCGCCGCGCCCGTCGCGACCACGACCCGACGCCCGCGGGGTGGACTGCTGCGGGCCGTCCTGCGCAACCGCAAGGCCATGGTGGGTGCGGCCCTGCTGCTCCTGTTCATCCTGCTGGCGGCGTTCCCGCATCTGTTCGTACCGTGGCTGCACGGCGATCCCCGGGCGATCGGCGACACCCCGCTGGCGCATCCCTCCGGCAAGCACTGGCTCGGTACGACGGGACTCGGCCAGGACGTGTACGCCGAGCTCGTCTACAGCACGCGTGAGTCACTCGTCATCGCGGTGGTCGCCGGACTCGGAGCAACCATCCTGTCGGTGATCATCGGGGTCTCGGCCGCCTATCTCGGCGGGTTCGCCGACGACGTGTTGTCGATGTTCACGGACATCTTCCTGGTCCTTCCGACGTTCCCGCTGATCATCGTGCTGGCGACGTACGCCGGTAAGGGCAACTTGACGGTGATCATCATCGTGCTGATTCTCACCGGGTGGTCGTACGGCGCCAGACAGATGCGGGCGCAGGCGTTGTCGCTACGGAACCGGGACTTCCTCGAGTCGGCCCGGGTCCGTGGTGAGCGGTCGTCGTACATCATCGTCGTCGAGGTCCTGCCGACGATGATCTCGCTGATCGTGGCCAACTTCCTCGGGGCCGCGCTGTACTCGGTGCTCACCGCTGCCGGCCTGCAGTTCCTCGGCCTCGGCGATCCCAACTCGCTGAGCTGGGGAACGATGCTCTACTGGGCACAGAACCAAGGCGCCCTCGTGAACGGCCTGCCCGCGTGGGCGCTGTCGCCGGGTCTGGCGGTCGCGCTGCTCGGTGTTTCGTTTGCCCTGCTCAACTATGCGTTCGACGAGATCAGCAACCCCGCACTGCGGCCGGTTCGGAGGCGACGTGCCAAGTCATCAGTCTGAGGACCAGCCACGATTTGAGGACCGGCCGATTCTCGAGGTCCGCAATCTCACCGTCGAGTACGACACCGGCGACCGGCCGGTGGTCGCGGTCGACAAGGTGGACCTCGACGTTCACGCCGGTGAGTTCGTCGGAGTGGTCGGCGAGTCCGGCTGCGGCAAGTCGACGCTGCTGTTCGCCATCGCCCAACTGCTGAGCTCGCCGGCCGCGATCACCGGCGGAAGCGTGAAGTTCAACGGGCAGGAACTCGTCGCGATGAACGAGAAGAAGCTCGCCGCGATGCGCTGGGTGAACTTCTCCGTCGTGATGCAGAGCGCGATGAACGCCCTCAACCCGGTCAAGAGCATCGGCGCCCAGTTCAAGGACGCGATCATGGCGCACGACGAGGCGGTCGCCGCCGACCGTCCCGCCGAGGTGCTGCGGCTGGTCGGCATCGACCCGATCCACCTGAACAGCTATCCGCACCAGCTCAGCGGCGGGATGCGGCAGCGGGCAATGATCGCGATGGCGCTGCTGTTCACGCCCGACCTGATCATCATGGACGAGCCGACCTCGGCGCTCGACGTGGTGGCGCAGCGCTCGCTGATGGTCCAGATCAAGGAACTGCAGCGGCGGCTCGGCTTCGCGGTCATCTTCGTCACGCACGACATGTCGCTGGTCAGTCACTTCTCCGACAAGCTCGTCGTGATGTACGCCGGTCAGGTCGTCGAGTTCGGCGCGACCCGGGCGGTCTTCGACCATCCCGCCCATCCGTACAGCTCCGGCCTGCTCGACGCGTTCCCGTCGATCCGCGGGCCGAAGGTGCCGCTGACCGGCATCCCCGGCAGCCCACCGAACCTCGCGAACCCACCGAGCGGCTGCCGCTTCCAGCCACGCTGCCCGAAGGCGTTCGAGGACTGCCCGAAGATCGAGCCCGACCTCTACCAGGTCGGAGCCGTCCAGGCCCGCTGCCTGCTGCACGCCCCTGACCACAAGCCGGCCGAGAAGCTGCGGGAGGTCTCCTCATGACGACTGCCGATGTGGATCGGACCGCTCCCCCGGTGGACACCGCGCCGTTGATCGAGACGAAGAAGCTGACCAAGCACTTCCGGGTCGGCCGTGGCTTCTCCCCCAAGCTGCTGCACGCGGTGGACGACGTCGACTTCACCATCGGCCGGCAGGAGATCGTCGCTCTCGCCGGCGAGAGCGGGAGCGGCAAGAGCACGATCGCGCGGCTGCTCGCCGGGGTCTACAAGCCGACCACCGGCGACATCCTCTACCAGGGCAAGTCGCTGGTCGAACGGCGTTCCCGGCGCGATCAGTTGTCCTACCGTGCCGACGTACCGATGGTCTTCCAGGACCCCTTCAGCTCGCTGAATCCGGCGTTCCGGGTCTCCCACGGCGTCCTGCGCAGCCTCAAGCTGCACCGACCCGACCTCACGACGCGCGCCGACCGGTACGCCGAAGCCGAGCGGGTGATCGAAGCCGTCGGCCTCACTCCCGCCGGGGACGTGATGAACCGCTATCCCTACGAGCTGAGCGGTGGCCAACGCCAGCGGATCGGCTTCGCCCAGGCGCTGGCGCACAAACCCAAGCTCATCCTGGCCGACGAGCCGGTCTCAATGCTCGACGTGTCGATCCGGATCGGGCTGCTCAACCTGATGGCCGAGCTGCGCGAGTCCGAGGGCGTCTCGTTCCTCTACATCACCCACGACATCGCCAGCGCCCGGTACGTCGCCGACCGGCTGATGATCATGTACGCCGGTCACCTGGTCGAGGCCGGCCCGGTCGAGTCGGTGCTCGCCAATCCCAAGCACCCGTACACGGACCTGCTGCTCGGAGCCGTGCCCGATCCCCGGGCGCCGCTGTCCCCGGCCGTCGAGGGTGACACCGGCGAACCACCGAAGGTCATCGACCCGACCCCCGGCTGCCGGTTCCGCTGGCGCTGCCCGCTCGTCATCGACAAGTGCCACCAGATCACGCCGACCCGCCGGCTCCTCGGCGAAGCCCACGACGCCGCCTGCCACGTCGCCGACCCCGACCCCGGCTTCCGCACACCACCCGAGGTAGACGCCTGAACATCGGCCACCGCTGACTCCTGCCGCCTTCGGCGGGGGCGCGAAGTGCTGGTACGCCGCTCGTCCGGTTTGCGCGTCGGGGATGTGGTGGCGCGGTCTCCGGGCTGCGTGATCGTGCCAGTCGCGGCGGCGTGCGTCAAGGGCGCCTTCGGCGTCGCTGCGCGATCTTCGACCCTTGACCCACACCACCGCGACCAGGGAAATCGGCAGCTATTCCGGAGCCGCTGACCCGAGTGGTCGCGTGCTGGGTGCGATCACGGTGCTGGACTGTGGTGAGGCTGACGAGCCGGGTCCGGGTGGGTCGCCGCCGTGTTCACGGTGGTGGGTTGTGGTGAGGCTGACGGGCGGTGTGGGTGGGTCGCCGGTGTGTTCACGGTGGTGGGCTGTGGTGAGGCTGACGGGTGGGGGAGCCGGGGTGGTGGCGCCGGGCGTCGCCTGGTTGGTGAGCGGACCTGCATCACTCACCAATCAGACCGTCGAACGCCTGTCCACGCTCACGACCTCGCCCGGCAGGGCCGGGTCGGTGGTTGGTGAGTGGCTGGGGTCCGGCCGCGCCGGTCTCCGGAAGAAAATCTGCGGATATCGACCAGAAGTTTCCGGAGATGCCGCGCTGGGTCGGTCGGTCTCGTGATGTGGCCGGGATTGTCCGGGTGGCGGGATTCCGGGCCGGGAACAGCCGGTGCCGACCCGAGCCGCCGCGAGGCGGTGTTCGTGTCGGCTCCACACACCCCACCTGAGGCTGAAATCGCGGGTTCCGCGGCGCGCGGGTGCGGAGTTAGAGTGACGCGGAGGTGGTGACAGTGGGAACGATCGCAACTAGCGACGGCACTGAGATCTACTACAAGGATTGGGGCCAGGGGCAGCCGATCGTCTTCAGTCATGGATGGCCGTTGTCGGCCGACGACTGGGACAACCAGATGCTGTTCTTCCTGCAGCAGGGGTACCGGGTGGTCGCGCACGACCGCCGCGGTCACGGCCGATCCACCCAGACCGGTGACGGTCACGACATGGACCACTACGCGGACGACCTGGCCGCGGTGGTCGAGCAGCTCGACCTGCACGACGCCATTCACGTCGGTCACTCGACCGGCGGCGGCGAGGTCGTGCACTACCTGGCCAAGCACGGCGAGAGCCGCGCCGCGAAGGCCGCACTGCTCTGCGCGGTGCCGCCACTGATGGTCAAGACCGACGCCAATCCCGAAGGTCTGCCCAAGGAGGTCTTCGACGGCTTCCAGGCCCAACTGGCCGCGAGCCGGTCGAGGTTCTACCACGACCTCGCGGCCGGCCCCTTCTACGGCTACAACCGGCCGGACTCCGACCCGTCCGACGCGGTCGTCGACAACTGGGTCCGCCAGGGCATGACCGGCGGCGCCAAGGCCCACTACGACGGCATCGTCGCGTTCTCCCAGACCGACTTCACCGAGGACCTCCAGCAGATCGGCATCCCGGTGCTGGTGGTGCACAGCGAGGACGACCAGATCGTTCCGTACGTTGCCTCCGGCCCGAAGTCGGCCGCCCTGCTGAAGAACGGCATCCTCAAGACCTACCAGGGTCTCCCCCACGGCCTGCCGACCACTCACCCCGACGTGGTCAACAAGGACCTGCTCGAGTTCTTCAGGTCCTGACCTCGAGCTCCAGCGGCCGGTCCGGGCCGACTGTGACGCCGTGGGCGAGGGTTACCAGCACCCGGTTGCCGGTAGCAACGAAATGCGACGGTAGCCGGGTGTGTCCGTGGCGGATCTCGACGTGCCGGGCCGGTCTCTCGGTCTCGACGGAGAGGGTGGTGAGGCGGACGCGGCCGTAGCGAACGTCGATGCTCGCGGACAGCGACTGGCGGCTTCGCCGTTGGCGGTAGAGGCCCCAGCCCTCCGCGGCCGTGAACGCGCAGCGGAAGTCCTCGGGGCGGATGCGTGGCGCGAAGCCCAGGTGACCTTTGGGGCCGTGGTACTCGTAGCCGCAGGCCGCGAGGTAGACGCCGTACCCCATCATCGCCCGGGCGTAGTGGTCGCTGGCCTCGATCTCGTTGTAGGGATTGCGTTTCTCGCCCGAGTACCGCTCGTAGATCGCGCGCGTCACCGCCAGCGCCTCGGTGGTCATCCCCTCGGCGAACAGGTGCGCCGCGAACTGGTACTCCTGCCCGGTCCAGACCTCGTTGAAATACATCAGGCCATGCGTCTCGGTGGATCCGCCATGCGGCCAGGTCGCCATGATCGTGCCAGTCTCACCATCGGTCGTGTACACGCGTCCTGGGTTCACTCCGGGCGGACGGTACGTGTCCGGATCGGTCCGGAAGTTCGACTCGTAGAGCTTCGCCAGCGCCGTTCGGGCCTGGTCCGCGGGGAAGACGCGCGGCAGCCCGAGCTGAGCCGCGTAGGTCTGTCCGTACATCTGGTCGATGAACAGCCCGCGGTTGCTGTTCTCGGCCGGATGCGCCGGATCCACCGTCTGCACGTAGTACCCGAACTCGTCGTTCCAGAGCCGATCCTTCAGGTACGCCGCTCCCCGGCCGGCGATCGTGGTGTAGCGAGTCGCGCTCGCGGAGTCACCCAGGTCCGACGCCATCGCGGCCGCGGCCCGGAGCGCGGCGATGTAGAGCCCACTCAGCCACGGGACCTCACCGAACCACTCGGTGTCGAGCGTGTTCCACTGGCTGCCGCGGATGATGCCGTCCTCGTCCGGTCCGTCGCGATGCGTGATCAGGAACTCGACCGCGGTGCGCACCCGCGGCCAGACCCGCCGCAGGAACGCGGAGTCCTTCGCCATCTGGTGTTCGCGATAGATCCGCAGGATCGTCCCGCTCTGACCGTCGGCGAACGAACTCGACGCGTCCCCTGCCTCACCGCGGTTGCCGATCTCGCCGGTCGGCTTGAACGCGATACCGAGGTCGACGCGCTCGCGGGTGTCGCGCTCGAGGTCGGGGAAGAGCCGGCCGATCGCCTGCGCGTAGTTCCAGACGTGCTCACAGGTGCCGGCGCAGCAGTAGGTGCCTTCCCAGGCATAGAACCGGCCGTCGTCCCAGCGGTAACAGGTCCCGGTCGCGAGGGTGGACGCCGTGGCCAGGGTTCGTTCCAGGAACCAGTGCGGCAGCGAGGAGTCGTCGTACCAGGTCTCGACCCAGGACTTCGTGGCTCGCTCGAGCCGGTCGGCGTGCTTGCCGACGTACTCGACGACTTCGTGTGCGGAGTCGAACCGGGTCGCGTAGTGCCGTCGCAGCGTCGATGCGCCGACGAGCTCGGAGAAGAGTTCGCGTTCGGGGTTGGGGAAGAACCAGCCGTAGACGAACCGGACCGTCCGGGATTCCCCCGGCGCCAGGGTCAGGTCGACCGAGACTGTGCCGGCCTGGGAACCGTCGGCTTGCAGCGGTCCCGCCGGTGCGTCGAAGAGCGCGTCCGTCGTGGACCAATCGGCGATCGACGGGCGTGTCGTGGACGCCGATCCCAGCGCGGCGAGCGCGAAGGTACCGCCGTCCGGACGGTCCGCGACCGGTTGGCGGCGGACCGGACGATCGCTGAAGATGATCCGGTCGACGTTCACGTGGCCCCAGCCGCCGGTGTTGTTGTCGACGATCTGGATGTGGGCGGTCCGGCCCGCATACCGGCCGACGTCCATCGACACGGCCGTCAGGGGTTCGATGTCGGTGCCGGCGGTGCTCGCGATCACGTGGCCGTCGACCACGACATTGAGACAGGTCTCGCCCTGGTGATGACCGCCGCCGACCCACGCCGTCACGAACCGGCGTTCGATGGTGAACTCGCGACTCGTCAACGTGCCTGTGTGCGCATCGGGATCGCCCGGCAGCCGGAAGTTGTACGACGTCACGAACCGGCCGGTGACGTTGAGCTCGGTCCGCAAACCGAACGGGCGGCGGAAGCCGTCCGGCGTCTCGGCCGCCGTGACCGGCCCGGGGCCGAAGGCGTCGCCGGTGACGGTCCAACCGTCGTACGTCGGCTTGTCCCAGTTCTCGAAGAGGATGTCCGGACGGTCGGTGAACACGATCGCGTCGCAGCTGATGTGCCCCCACGGACCTGTGGACACATCGACGATCTCGATCCGCGCGGTCCGCCCCTTGTACGCCCCGACGTCGAACATCCGGCCGACCAGTGGTTCGCTCTCCTCGCCCGTCGCGGACGCGACCACCTGGCCGTCGACCACAACGTTGACCGCACCCTGGCCACCGCCGACGCCGACCGAGACGTAGCGCCGTTCGATGGTGAACTCGCGGCTGGTCAGCTTCCCCGTCGCCGTGTCGCCCGCGTGCGCGTCGTACGACGTGACGAGTCGCGTCCCGGACACGTTGAGATCGCCGAACCGCTTCATCAGATTCGGTACGTCGAGAGGCCGGACCGGCCCGGATCCGAACGCGTCCCCGGTCACCGTCCAGCCGTCGTACGTGTCCTTCTCCCAGTCCTCGAACAGGATGTCGCCCTGCTCGGCGTCCAGATCGTCGACCGCGCCGAACTCGATCCCACTGCGGAAGCTCCGCGCCTGGAGCCGGGTCGGCTGCCGGTCGCGACTGTCCAGGCAGACCGGGTTCTCGGCGTACCCGAGGAGGGTCGCGCGGACTCGGGTCGACGACGTGTTCCGCAGTGTGAACGCCATGATCGTCGCGGGCAGCGTGGAGTCGAGCGTGGCCAACGGGATGAACGGCGAGAAGGCCTCGAGCGTCACCTCGACCGGGCTGTCGGAGGCGTCGTACGACACGCGCCCGATCGGATACTGACCGGTGAAGCGCACGTCGTCGAAGCCGGCCGCGTCCACAGTCCGGGTCGTGGTTCGGCCGCGAGTCGTGGTCCGCACCGCGAACCCCTGCCGGAACTGCGATGCACCCTGCTGGTCCGCTGAGCGCGGGTCGGCGTAGTTGTGACCGGTGAAGTCCGCACCACCGAGTGGGTACGACGACGGATTGAAGATGTCCCACGCCCACAACCGCCCGTCACCCGCGAGATACACCTGCCCGGTCGTCCCGCCGCTCACCGGCATCCCGATCCGCGGCAACGCGGCTCCCGTGTACGACGTCGGCCGCCCACGCCCGAACAGCGTCGCGGCATCGTGCGTGGGTGAGCTCGCCGACGCCACCGCCGGATCCGGGACAACGGCCAGCGCGCCGACCGCTCCCGCCCCCAGCGCGATGAACGTACGGCGACTCAGCTCGGCGCGTGGACAGTCGCCGGCACATGATCGGTTCGCACATCCGGCGGGCAGTTCGATGGTGTCCATTCGTTCCCCTCGAGGCAGCGAAGGAGCGCGGAATCAGTTCATGAGAAATCGATTTCCCATACCGTAGCCACGACCACCCCGCAGGTCAACTGTTCAGGCACGGCCCGGTCGCCGGGATGAGAGTCGCCGCTCCGCTCCGGCCGGAGATGCAACCGATCCGGGGCCGGTGACACGTCATATACGCAAGGGCCGGTCGGGGGACGGCGCGAAAACTCATCGAGCCTGGGGGTACTTCGTGACGTCTCATCGCCGCACGCGCTGGGGCACCACCGTCGCTTTGGCTGTTGCCTGCATGCTGGTGTGTGCGGTCGCGTTCGCCGGAGCGGTCGCCGTGCTGATGCCCAAGAAGGGACACCCCCGCCCCGTGGTGCCGGACGCCGCCCCGACGGTGACCACCTCACCGCGCGCGACCGCGGGCCGACCCACCGCTCCCCCGCCGCCGCCCAAGGTCGTTGCCACCGGCACCTATGAGTGCCCCGGCTACAGCGGGATCCAGGCGAAGATCCCGGTACCGCTGCTGATGGCAGACACATTCGCCTGGGGCGAGGATCCGCCGGCCAAGGTCGGCGACGGGTCCGGCGACATCGACTGGCGCTCGAACCCCTACCACAATTCGAGCTGGTACATGTGGTTCCATTCGCTGCGCTGGCTGGGACAGGGCATCATCGCGGGCCAGAACGGCGACCGCGCGGCCCTGACGCACTCGCTGGCGATCATCCACGACTGGGTGCGCGACAATCCGTACCCGTGGTCCGATGTCGGCGCCTCGGAGGCCACCATGCACCGGGCCAACGTGATGCTGTGCGCCCGACAGGCGGTGCTGACCGTCCTCCATGTCCGCACGCTGCCCGCGGAGTACTCCTGGCTGGATCAGTCACTGCTCGATCACGCCCAATTCATGACCGATCACTGGGACGGACCGTGGAACCACGGCACGGATCAGAGCATCGCGTTGTTCGGCGTCGGTTGCACCCTCGGGCGCCAGGACATCAAGGACCGCGCGCTCGAACGGCTGAACTCCGCGATCACCACCTCCATCGATCCGCAGGGCGCGATCAACGAGCAGTCGGTCGGCTACGGACTCTTCAACTACAGCCTCTGGGGTCGCGCATCCACTGCGTTGCAGCGCTGCGGGACCGATCCCGGTCCGGTGATCGAGCAACGACGTACGGCGTTGGCCGAATGGTTGGCACTGGCAACCAAGTCCACCGGCGAACTCCAGCAGCTCGGCGACACGATCAGGCAGACACCGCTGATCGTGACGGGAACACCACTCGAGTACGTCGGAACGCTCGGAAAACGTGGACCGATACCGCCGCGGCGGACCGCGGTCTTCGACGCGGGGTACGTCTTCGGCCGGACCGGCTGGGGTGAGACCAGGCCGTTCACGCAGGAATCGACGTACAGCATCCGATTCGGGAAGCCCAAACAGTTCCACGGTCACGACGACCACATGTCGATCACCTACACGTCGCACGGCAGTGACGTGCTGATCGACGCCGGGAACCCGGGCTACGACGCCGGCAAGTGGCGGGACTGGGCAACGAGCCAAGCCGCTCACAACGTGATGACGATCCCGTCCGCGAAGACCGCCCCGGTCGAAACCCGGTTGATGCGGGCCGCCATGGCACCGACGTCGGAGTACTACACGCTCATGGACAACCCGGCGCCGGACGTACAGCGGACCCGAGACGTGCTGGTGCTGAAGGACCCGGACCTGATCGTCACCTTGGACCGTGGTCAGTCCACCAGCTCACAGCGGTGGGAGACCTTGTGGCACCTGAACCCGAGCGCCAAGGTCAGCGTGCAGTCCCCGTCGACCGCGATCGCCGCCAAACCTGGTGACCCGAACAAGACCTACCTGCTGCAGATCCCCTATCGGCAGGAGCTGCCGGCCGACAGCGTCAGCGTCGTGACCGGCCGGCAGGATCCGGTCCAGGGCTGGTACTTCCCGGACATCTTCCACAAGGAGCCGGCCCCAGTGGTCACGTTCGGCCGGAACGGGACGAGCGCAACGATCCTGTCCGCCATCGTCCCGGCCGGCAAAGATGAAACAGTTGCCTTCAGCACCCACATGATCGGATCACTGTTCTTCGTCGATCTGACCATCGGCAAGCGCAAGGTGACCATCCGGGTCCAGCCCGACGGCCGGTTGACCCGCCTCGGCTGATCGCTGCTCCGACTGACCCTCAGCCAAACTCTGCAGCTCACGGGCCCTGTTGTACGCGTATCCGCACATCAGCGCGGGCTCAGGCGGATGACGGGGTACTCGCGGTCGGACTTGGTTTGGTACTTGGCGTAGCGAGGCTGGGCTGCGACGATCCGCTGCCACGCCTCGGCGCGGTCGGCGCCGGCCAGGGTGTGCGGGGTGACCGGCGTGGGCTTGCCGCCGCCGAGTTCGACAGTGGCCTGGTCGGGGCGGGACATCAGGTTGGCGTGCCAGTCGGGGTGGTGGCTGCCGCCGCCGGAGGCTACGACCAGCCAGCTCTCGCCGTCGGCGAACCACGCGAGCGGAGTGTCCCGCGGCTCGCCGGTGCGGCGGCCGACCGTGCTGAGGATCAAGACGTTCATGCCCATCAGCTGGCCACGACCACGCCTGATCTTTGCGCTGGTACGAGCGTTCATGGTCCGCTGCAACCATCGCGAGAGCTGTCCCGGGGTGCCGGGCTTCCGAATTTGCTTCTCTTGTGTCTTCATGTCCATCACGCTAGTGACGGACCACCCCGCGACGCTTCTCGATTCCTGACCAGTCACAGCGAGGGGTGCCGCGCTGTCTTGTCTAGGGATCTGACTTCTGGAGGTTGGAATGAGTGAGCATCCGGCGGCGCGGGACCACTGTCTCGGTCCGGCGCGGACAGTGGATCGGCCGACGGGTGGCGCGCGGTACGGTCGGATGTTCGCCGGCCTCGAACCGCTGGGCACCGGGCCCGAGGTGCTGATGCGCGCGGGCGGCGACGGCGGGATCTGCGACTCGGCCGCAGAGCTCGGCCGGCAGGGCGTCGGCGACGACGCGACCGAGGCGGCCGGCTGGCCGTTCTTCGGGCAACTGATCGCGCACGACATCACCGCGGACCGCTCTCCCATCACGGGCGGCGTCGATCCGGAGGCGTTGCGGAACGCGCGAACGCCGAAGCTCAACCTCGAGATCGTGTACTCCGACGGCCCGGTCGGCTCGCCGTACCTGTTCGACGTCGACGACCCGGCCAAGTTCCTGCTCGGCCCGGACGGGTACGACGTACCCCGGAACCAGCAAGGTGTCGCGTTGATCGGCGACCCGCGTAACGACGTGCATCTGTTCACGCTGACCCTGCATGTCGCGCTGCTGCGGGCGCACAATCGGATTGTCGATCACCTGCGGGCGAACGGCGTACCCGAGAGTGAGATCTTCGACCGCGCCCGCAGCACGCTCACCTGGCACTACCAGTGGATCGTCGTGCACGACTTCCTGCCGCGGCTGGTTGGACCGGAGTTGGTCGAGGAGATCCTGGCCAAGGGCGGTCAGTGGTACGCGCCGGAGCCGCTGCAGGCCTACATCCCGTTGGAGTTCGCGGACGCGGCGTACCGCTACGGTCACGGCCAGATCCGGGCCGGATACCGGCTCGTCGAGGGCGGTCCCGAGTTGCCGCTCTTCCCCGATCTGGTCGGCTTCGGACCGCAACCGGCCGGCCGCCGGCTCGACCTCGCACAGATCTTCGACGTACCCGGCCGGCCGCCGGCGCAGCGCGCGAAACGCCTCGACGGCAGACTCGCCGCGAGCCTGATCGGCCTCCCCGAGAAGGTCACGGGCGCGGTCGACACCGCCGCCTACCGATCCTTGGCGGTGCGGGACCTGTTGCGCGGCGACAGTACGGGTCTGCCGAGCGGCGAGGCGGTCGCGCGGGTCCTCGGCGTACCGCCGCTCGCCGTGGACGGCTGGCCGGACGGTACACCGTTGTGGTTCTACATCCTGAAGGAATCCGAGCACCTCGGCGACGGCGACCGGCTCGGTCCGGTCGGCGGGCGGATCGTCGCGGAGGTCCTGATCGGTCTGCTCCGCGCCGACCCGCACAGCTACCTCAGCCTCGAGCCCGACTGGGAGCCGACGCTCCCTGCATCTGGTCCGACCTTCGACCTGATCGATCTGCTCATTCCGGGCTTGACACCGACCGGGTCGCGCTGAGTGTCGCCAACTCGGCGGCGGTCGTGAAGGCCTCCCGGGGACGCTGGACCGACGCGAGCGAGACGATGTCGCGGCCGTAGAAGAACGCGGCCAGCCAGATCGCGAAGACGCGCACCTTGCGGTCCCAGGTCGGGACCGCAAGGACGTGATACCCACGATGCATGAGCCAGGCCGGCAATCCCTTGATGACGATCCGCCGGTACTGGAAGATCCCCTTGCCCAGCCCGAGCGTCGCCACCGCACCAAGGCTGTGATGCACGTAGTCCTTGGGCTCATGACCGCGCAACGACCGGACCAGGTTCTTCGCCAACAGCTTCCCTTGCCGTACGGCGTTCTGCGCGTTCGGCACCGTGTAAGCGCCAGGCGTCGGCGAGGCCAGGTCGGGCACGGCCGCATCGTCGCCCGCCGCCCACACATCAGGCAGCGGATCAGTATCCGTCCCCACGCGCAGATCGGCCCGGACCTGGATCAGCCCGCGGTCGGTGCGAGGCAGGTCGGTGAGGTTGCGCGCAAGCTGGGTCGCGGCGTTCCCGGCCGTCCAGACGATCAACTCGGACTCGAACGTCGAACCGTCCGACAGCTCGATGTGACCATCCTTGGCGGACTTCATCGTGCAGTTGAGGTGGACCTCGGCCCCGCGCTTCTCGAGCATCGACACCACCCATTGGCCCGGACCGTCGCTGACCTCGGGCAGAATCCGGCCGGTCGCCTCGACCAGGTGGAACGCGAGGTCGCTCGACGACAACTCCGGATAGACCTTCAGCAGCGCGGTCGCGAGCGACAACAGCTCGGCGAACCCTTCCACGCCGGAGAATCCACCGCCGACGAAGGTGACGGTCAACAAGCGACGCCGCCGCGGACCCGGCTCGAGCCCGGCGGCCTCGTCGAACGCGGTCAGCAACCGATCCCGAATCGCGACCGCCTCTTCGACGTGCTTCATCCCGATCGCCTGCTGAGCCACACCCGGTACGTCGAACGTCCGCGTCACCGCACCCGCGGTCACCACGAGTACGTCGTACTCGAGGGTGAAGTCGGCTCCGTCGGACGGATGGACGGTGACGGTCCGCTCGGCGTGCTTGATCGCGGTGACCGCGCCGGGCACGATCTTGGTCCGGTGCAGGTTCCGCCGCAGCGACACTCCCGCGTGCCGCGCCTCGACTGATCCGGAGACGACCTCGGGCAGGAACGGCTGGTACGTCATGTACGGCCGTGGGTCGACCACGACCACCTCGGCCTCACCCCGCCGGAGCTTCTTCTCCAGCCTCCACGCGGTGTAGAACCCGGCGTACCCACCACCGATCACCAGAATCCTGCGCACAATTCGCCCCTTCTCGGTCAACCCATCAGCTAAGACCACCCAGCCCGCCCGAATGTGACGTCTACGGCCCCAACTGCCCGCACGCGCTGCAGCCCAGCTTCGCGAAAACCCCCCGCAGAAGCCAGCCGCCGGTGCGCTGACTCAGGACTAGTGGGTCAGGACGCGATCTGGGCCGGGGCGACCATGGCTTGGAGCTCTTCGGCGGCCACGTTGGCGCCGAAGGGCTCGGTTCCCGGCTGGAGATGCTTGCCTTGGGCCAACGAACCGATCACGACGGCATCGAAGCCCAAGGCGTCCACGAACTCGGCAACCTGTGCAGCATCCGCGGGATCGCCGGCGACTGCTATCGCTTTACGATCGGGGGCTCCCGCGGGCCGCGCGCCCTCGTCCAGGTCGTGGTAGCCCATGTGGTTGAAGGCTTTCACGACGCGGGACGCCGGCAGAAAGTCCTGAACGATCTCGCTGGACGACGTCCGGGAATCCGTCAGGTCCTCGCGAGGACCGTCGATCTCCCACCAGTAGTTCATCGCGTCGATGACGAGCTTGCCGCGCAGGGCGTCGGCCGGGATCGTCCGGTACTTGCCCAACGGCAGCGCCAGGATCACGACATCGGCCTCCGCGACCGCCTCGGCCGCGGTCGTCGCGATCGCGCCAGGTGTCACGACCTCGACGATCAGCGCGATCTTCGAGACGTCACCGGATCCCGCGATCAGCACCCGATACCCGGCGGCCACAGCGAGCCGCGCGAGCACCGTGCCGACCTTGCCGGCGCCGAGAATCCCTACCGTGGTCACTTCTCCTCCGTGGCGAGGATGTCACGCACCATCGGGATCACCTTCGTGCCGTACAGCTCGACCGCCTTCATCCGGGCACTGACCGGCAACGGCCCACCGGAGTAGATCAGGTCGAACCGCCCGACCCCGAGCGTCTTCACCGCACCGGCGATCCGCCGCGCCACCGTCTCCGGCGAACCGACGTACATCGAACCGTGCAGTACCTCGGACTCGAACTCCTCCCGGCGAAGCGGCGGCCACCCACGCAGCGCCCCGATCCGGTCCCGCATCACCTTGTACGGCGGGTAGAAGATCTCCTTCGCCTCTTCGTCGGTGTCCGCGACGAACCCCGGCGAGTGCATCCCGACCGGATGCGCGACGGTGCCGAACTGCTCGGCCGCCCGCCGGTAGAGATCCAGGTACGACGCGAACCGGTCCGGCGCCCCACCGATGATCGCCAGCATCAACGGCAGCCCGTAGTACGCCGTCCGCACGACGGACTGCGGTGAGCCGCCGACCCCGACCCACGTCTTCAGGTGACCGGACTCGGTCTTCGGGTACACATCGGCGTTCTCCAGGGCGGCCCGCTTGGTGCCGCTCCAGGTCACCGGCTTCTCTTCGAGCAGTTGCGTGAACAGCTGCAACTTCTCCTCGAAGAGCACGTCGTAGTCGGCCAGGTCGTAGCCGAACAGCGGGAACGACTCGGTGAACGAGCCCCGCCCGAGGATGACCTCGGCCCGCCCGTTCGACAACGCGTCGACCGTCGAGAACCGCTGGAACACCCGGACCGGATCGTCCGAGCTGAGCACCGTCACCCCGGAGCCGAGCTTGATCCGCGACGTCCGCGCGGCGATCGCGGCCAGCACGGTCTCCGGCGAGGAGATCGAGAACTCCGGCCGGTGATGCTCGCCGAGCGCGATCGCGTCGACGCCCAGGTCGTCGGCCAGCACGGCCTCCTCGACCACCTGGCGGATCGCCGCCGCGTCCGAGACCGGCGCGCCGTCGTCGCCGACCGGGATGTCCCCGAAGGTGTCGAGCCCGAACTCGACCTCACCCACTGCCATGTCCGCTCCTTGTTCGTGCTTCCAGGTCAATTCTAGGTTGACATGTCAACGCGAACGGCAGGGGGGTTCATTCCCGGGCGGCGGGCCGCACACTCCAGTGCCGGAGCTTGTCCGGGTTCAGCACGATCCAGACCGCGGCCACCTTCGCCCCGGTGACGGTCAGGCTGACCACGGCCACGACCTCATCGGCCCGGCGCAGTACGACGCCGGCCTGCCCGTTCACCGCTTCGACGGCCCACGTCGTACCGGGTTGCTGAATCAGCAGGTCGGCCAGACAGCGAGCGACGGCATCGGCACCTCGGACCGGCCGCAGGGAGGCCCTCACCTTGCCGCCGCCGTCACTGACCACGACCGCTTCGGGAACGAGCATCCTTCGCACTGCGCCGATGCTGCCGGCGCCACACACCGTCGCGAACTGACGGACAACCGCCTCGTGACCCCGCCTCATACGAACCTCCAGCTGGGTCAAGCGGGCACTGCGGTGAGTTTCGCGGGGTTCATGATCATCAGCACCTCGTCGATGCCCTCGTCCGAGGCGGTGACCGTACAGACGGCGAACAGCTCGCCGTCGCGCCGCAGCAGCGCGACCGTCTGGCCGTTTGCCATGGCGAACTCGATGTCGACATCGACCCAGAAGCGATCGTGGAACGCCCGGTAGTACTTCGCGACTCGACTCTGACCGACCACTGGGAACCGCGACGTGTGCGCCATCCCACCGCCGTCGGTGTAGTGGATCGCGTCCTTGGCCAGCAGGGACTCGAGTTGGGCGAGATTACCGGACCGGGCCGCCACCAGGAATGCTTGGAGCAGTTTGCTCTGCTGCGTCCCACTGATCTCGTTGCGGCGTTCGGCCCGGATCCGCTTCCGCGCGCGGCTGACGAGCTGCCGCACCGCCGGCTCGGTCGACTGCAGGATCGCCGCCAGCTCGTCGTACGGGTAGTCGAACGCCTCCCGCAGGATGTACGCGGCGCGCTCGGTCGGGGTGAGCCGTTCCAGCACGAGGAGTACGGCGAAGCTCAAGGCCTCGCCGCGCTCCGCGCCGAGCAACGGATCGGCGCTGGTGTCGACCGGCTCGGGCAGCCACGGGCCGATGTAGGTCTCGCGACGGGCCCGCGCGGACTGGCTCACGTTGATCGCGAGCCGGGTGACCGCGGTCGACAGGTAGGCGACCGGGCTGACGACCGTACTGCGATCGCTGGCCTGCCACCGCAACCAGACCTCCTGGACCAGGTCCTCGGCCTCGCTGTGACTGCCCAGCATCCGGTACGCGATCCCCATCAGGCGCGGACGCACCTGCGTGAAGATCGCCAGCGCCTCGTCGAGGTCGCCGGCCGGCCCGGTCTCCACCATCTGCACCACCCGTCTGTCAGCCCGAGAATACGGGCGTCTCGCCCTCCGGACCGCGATCATTGTCCAGCGCCTCGTTCATTTCTGCTGCGCGTACCACTCGTCGTAGTGCTGCTCGCCCAGCGTGGCCGGGCCGACCGGGACCAGGCTGCGCTCGGACAGTTCGGACCCGAAGTACTTGGCGTGCTCGTCGGTCACGACCTCGCGGGGATCGTTGCGCTCGGCAAGGGCCTTGCGGAAGAACTCGTCCATCCGGAACTCGTCCGGCCCGGCGATGTCGACCCGCGCGTTCAGCGGCTCGCCGACCGCGGTCCGGCCGAGGAACGTCGCGACGTCGTCGCCGGCGATCGGCTGCCAGGCGACCGGCGCGATGTGCACCTGCGTGCCCTGGGTGGACGAGTCCGCGGTCGGCGTGACGAACTCGAAGAACTGGGTCGCGTGGACCAGCGAGTACGGGATGCCGGATCCCTTGATCAGCTCTTCCTGGGCGATCTTGGCGGCGAAGTACCCGTTCTCGGGCATCCGCTCGGTCCCCACGATCGAGATCCCGACGTGGTGCCGGACGCCGGCCTTCGCCTCGGCAGCGAGCACGTTGCCGGTCGAGGTCTTGAAGAACTCCATCACGGCGTGCGTCTCGAACGACGGCGAGTTCGACACGTCGATGACCACATCCGCACCCTGCAGGACGTCGTCCAGGCCCTCGCCGGTCAAGGTGTTCACGCCGGTACTCGGCGCGGCCGGCACCGCTTCGTGCCCGTGCGCCCCGAGCTTGGACACCAGCTTCGATCCGATCAAGCCGGTGCCGCCGATCACGACGATCTTCATCGCAGAACCCTTTCGTTGCCGACGGCAGCTCTTGCCGCCCGTTACCAGGTATGACCGGACACCCCTCGGCCTTGTGACAGCCCGCCCGCCTGAGTCGGCGTGGGCTCGTGGCACGGGAGCGTCAGGCAGTAAGGCCCGAGAACGTGGTCAGCGTGGAGCGAACGGCGTCTGCCATGGTGGCGCCTTCCGGAGCGCTCAGCCAGCGCGCGAAGGCCACCCTGAAGACAGCGATTCCGGTTTCCGCCGCCAGCGCCGCGACCTCCGGGTCAACGCCGCGGGCGCGCAACGCATCGGCGAAGGCGGCGGTCAGCGAGGCCATCTTGATCAGCTCGCGCTCCTGGAGCTCGGGCGTTGCGTCGATCACGACCTGACGCTGGCGCGAGAACTCCCGGCGAACAAGACCGAACAGATCGCCGGACGCGAGCAAGCCTGCGGTGACGGCCTCCATCGGTGTCGCCGACGCCGGCGCCGCGGTCAGGCCGGCGACCATGTACTTCTCGAGCTCTCCGGCGCCCTGGAACAACACTTCCTTCTTGTCCGCGAAGTGCCGGAAGAAGGTCCGCGCGGTCACACCGGCGCGGTCGGCGATCTCGGCGACGGTGGTGTTGTCGTACCCGCGCTCGACGTACAGCTCCATCGCCGCGGTGCGCAACCGGTCCGTCGCGCCTGGTTCCCACCGTGCCATACGATGATCCTAACTGATGTCATTGACTGACATCGGTGTGCGAGGCACTCTAGTGATGTCACTCAATGACATCACCGAGAGGAACTTGCATCATGCGCGTATTCATCACCGGAGCCTCCGGACATATGGGCTCGGGGATCGTCCCCGAACTGCTCGCCAACGGGCACTCCGTCACCGGCCTGGCTCGGTCCGACGCGTCAGCCGCACGGCTGACCGAGTGGGGCGCCGACGTGGTCCGGGGCGAGCTGGACGACCTCGACACCCTGCAGGACGCGGCCGCGGCAGCCGATGGCGTCGTCCACCTGGCGTTCCGGCACGACGCGATGTCGGCCGGAGATCTGGCCGGTGCCGCGGAAACCGACCTGACCGCGCTGCGGGCGATCGGCGACGCTCTCGCGGGCAGCGACAAGCCGCTCGTCAGTACGTCGGGGACCGGCACGATCGCCCTGGCGAACCTCGGCCGGACCGGCACCGAAGCCGACGTCCTGCCGAGTGGTTACCGGATCGACGCGGAGAATTTCGTCATCGAACTGGCGGCCAAGGGCGTCCGCTCCTCGGTCGTCCGGCTGCCACCGATCACCCACAGCACGCTCGACCATCATGGTTTCGCGCCGAGCCTGATCGGGTTCGCGAGGACGAACGGGTTCTCGGCGTACATCGGCGACGGCACGAACCACTGGCCGTCGGTCCACACCGTCGACGCGGCCCGGCTGTACCGGCTCGCGCTCGAGTCCGCGCCGGCCGGCACCCGGCTGCACGCGGTCGCCGAGGAGGGCATCGAGTTCCGCCGGATCGCCGAGGCGATCGGTCGCAAGCTCGACCTGCCGGCGCGTTCGGTCGAGCCGGACGAGGCCGCCGAGTACATCGGCTTCCTCGCCCGGTTCGCCGTGATGGACAACCCGGTCTCCGCAGCCCGGACCACCCAGTTGCTCGATTGGCACCCGACGCACCCGGGGCTGCTCGACGAGCTCGCAGAGGATTTCTACTTCACACTGTGAGGACGGGAGCGATCGTCTTCGAGCGAGCTCCCTCGTAGGCAGCCAGGAGGATGCCCAGTACGGCGATGCCCTCTTCCTCGGTGTGGATCGGGCGCGTCGTACCGATGAGCGAGTCGGCGAAGTGGCCGATCTCGGCGACGAAGGTGTCGACCGGTTCGAGCTCGAAGGTCTCGGTCTGGCCCGATCGCAGCCGGTACGACAACGACGTACCGTCACTGGTGAGTGAGCCGAGCTCGCCGACCACGGAGAACCGCTCGGTCCCGTCGGCCGGCTGATAGGCCCAACTGGTCACCATCTGCCCGACAACGCCATTGTCGAAGCGGATCAGGACCTGCGCGGAATCCTCGCCCTCCATGAACTTCAACCGGTGCGTGGAGAGCATCGAGGTGGCCTCGACCGGCAGCCCGCCGGCGAGGTGCAGCAGCAGATAGGTGGGGTGGTACCCGGTGTCGATGAGCTCGCCACCACCACTGGTCTTGCTGCTCGCGCGCCAGCCCATCGAGCTCGGATCGAAGTCGTTGAAGAAGCTGTCCGTCGTACGGACCTCGTAGACCGTGCCGATGGTCCCGGCGACGAGCAGCTCCTTGGCCTTCGCCACGGCCGGCATGAACAGCTGATTGTGCGCGCACATCAGCGTGACGCCGCTCGTGGCGACCGCCTTACGAACATCCGCCGCTTCCTCCGCCGACAGGCAGAGCGGCTTCTCGCACAGGACGTGCTTGCCGGCCTCGGCAGCCGCGACGATCGCATCCCGGTGCAGGTGATGCGGCAGGCAGATGTCGACCGCGTCCAGTTCCTCGGACGCGAGCATCTCGCGATAATCCGTGTACGGCGTGGCGCCCAGCTCCTCGCCGCGCTTCTTCGCCGTCTCCTCGACAGCGTCCGCGACCGCCGTCACGCCGATCTTGTCGGCATGGACCTGGTACCCGTTGATGTGCGCCGACGCAATTCCGCCGGCTCCGATCAGTCCAACCTTGAGCATGACTGTCTCCTCAGCTGTAGGCGACGGTGCTGCCGGTCTTAGCGGCCTCGTTCGCCGCCACGACCAGCCGGGTCAACTCGACCGCGCGCGAGATGTTGTCGTCCGCCCGCGTCCCGTTGGTGATGTGATCGACCCACTGCGCGAACGCGTCCGGGCCGTGCTCCGGGACGTCCACCTGCTCGCCGTTCACCAACAAGACGTTGCCCGCGTCGGTGTAGGTGAGCGTCCCGTCGGTGCCGAACAGCTCGATCGTGAACGGGTTGTTGCTCGCGAACCCGGCCTCGATCACGCCGACCTTCTGGTCCGGGTAGCCGACGACCACGACGGCGTTGTCCTCCAGACCGCGCTCGGCGATCGAGCGGTACGTCGCACCGACCGTGTCCGGCTGTGCGCCGAGGAAGAGCTGGGTCAGGTAGACGGGGTGGCAGCCGAGATCGGTCAGCGCGCCACCGATCGCGGTCGTTGGCTCGAAGAACCGCTGCGGCAGCCAGCCCGCGACGCCGTCGCGCGGGATCGCGCCGTCGTGCGAGAGCCGGACGCGGCCGTACGTGATCGTGCCCAGCGTCCCGTCCTCGATCACCTCGCTGATCGCCTGGGTGTAGCCGTGGTAGAGCCGCGGCAGCGACACCGTCAGCTTGACGCCTGCCTCGTCCGTCGCGGCGACGATCTCCTCGGCCTCGGCGACCGTCGGCGCGAGCACCTTCTCGGTGAAGATGTGCTTACCGGCCCGGGCCGCCTTGAGCATGATGTCGCGGTGAGCGTTCGTGGGCGTGGTGATCACGACCCCGTCGAGGTCGTCACGGGCCAGCAGAGCGTCGAGATCGCCGGCGAATTCCACGCCGAACTGATCCGCTCCACCCTGGCCGCGATCGGCGTCGTCGTCCCAGACCGCGACGAGCTCGGTGCCGGGGTGTTGCTGGGCGTCCCGCGAGTAGTCACCGGCATGCACGTGCCAGAAGCTGAGGGTCGCGATCTTGAGCGGGTTGGACACCATGGTCCTCCTCATTCGGAAACGTTTCGGGTCGACCGCCGGACCACGGTACAACGTTGTCATCCTCGTGTGCAGCCCTTCGCGCGTCGAGTGAGACGCCGGCCCTATAGTTATTCGGGAGTCCAGCGTTAATGGAGGTACGACGTGAGCGACGAGACGGCTGGTGGTGATCTGTCGCGGCTGCGGCAACTGAACGCGGTCAGCGTGTTGCGCGCACTGCGGGCGGACCAGCCGTTGACTTTGACCGAGCTGTCGAAGCGGACAGGACTGTCGCGGGCATCGACCGAGGACGTGGCGCGGGATCTGCTCGGGCGAGGGTGGGTGACCGAGGTGGCACCGGCGGCGGGGACTGTCGGGCGTCCGGCGCGGCGATACCGGTTCCACGCGGAGGCGGGACGGCTGCTCGGGGTAGACATCGGTGGTCACAAGGTGCTTGCCCTCGTCACCGATCTCGAAGGTGAAGTGCTGCACCAGTCCCGGATCGCGGTCTCGCCCGAACTCGGCCGTCGCGAGCGCCTCGCCGTACTCGACGACTGTGTTGCTACCGCCTTGGCGGGGGCCGGCGTCGAGGCCGGCCGGATCTGGTCCACGGGAGTCGCGACGACCGGGCTCGTCGACGGCACCGGCAAGGTCATGCTGTCGGACTCATTGCCCGAGTGGACCGGAGTCGACCTGGCTGCTCACTTGCGGCGGCTCGTCGCCGGGCCGGTCCGGGTCGAGAACGACTGCAAACTTGCTGCCCTCGCCGAGAGCTGGCGGGGAGTCGCGCGCTACGCCAAGGATGTGGTCTTCCTGCTGGCCGGGCTGCGGACCGGCGCAGGGCTGATCATCGACGGGAAACTGCACCGCGGCTTCGCCAACTGGTCCGGCGAGATCGGCGCCCTTCCGGCGGCCGGTTGGCTCCGAGCTCCGGACCACCTGCGCAACTGGCTCACCTCCAGCGCCGGGTCGCTCGGCTCTGATGACGGCGTGGAGCGGGTGTTCCTGGCCGCTCGGGACGGGGAACGGGAGGCCGTCCGCGCCGTTCGTGGCTACGCCCGGGACATCGCGATCGGCGCGTCCGCGCTGGTACTCACACTCGATCCCGAGGTCGTGGTGATCGGCGGCGGTTTCTCGCGGTCGGCCGACGTACTGGTCGAGCCGCTCCGCCGTGAGCTGGATCGGTGGTGTCTGCGCACTCCGGAGATCAGGGTCTCGGCCTTCGGGGACCTGGGGGTCGCGTTCGGCGCCGTCCGGCTCGCGCTCGAGCAGGTCGACTCGAGCCTGTACAACGGCGCCGACCTCTCCAGCTCCACGCTCTTCCGTGGCGCCTGAGGCCTTGACATAGTTTTCCTGGACTCCATGATTATTGTGATCACCTGCCCAGATCACCGTCAGCTAGGAGACCCTGATGAGACGGCTCGGCACTGCCCTCGCGTCGCTCGCGCTGTTCTTGCCGGCGCAGGCGGCTCTGGCCCACACCACTCCCCCGCCGACCACCCGCACCTACACCACCTCCGACGAGGTGATCGCCAACCAGGAGCGTGGCTTCTACCACCACGCCGAGACGCACTACTACGCCGACAACTCCGGCTACGTCCCGCTCGACGTGACCAAGCTGCGCACCTTCCGGACGCAGGAGCACATCACCCAGATCCTCCGGCTCTTCTACCTGGAGAAGTTCTCGAAGCAGGACGTGATCGACAAGCACTACCTCGACCTGATGGAGGCCGACTTCCGCACCGCCCGCGCGGCCGGGGTGAAGCTGATCGTCCGGTTCGCCTATGCATTACCAGGCGAGGGCTGGCCACCACCAACGCCGTACGGCGACGCCCCGGTGTCCCGCGTGGTCAAGCAGATCAAGCAGCTGACTCCGATCCTGCGCGAGAACGCCGACATGATCGCGGTCGTCCAGTCCGGCTTCATCGGCCTGTGGGGTGAGGGCTACTACACCGACTACTTCTCGAATCCCACCGACCCGAGCCAGGTGTCGGACCAGAACTGGGCCGACCGCAAGGCCGTGATTGACGCGCTGCTGAAGGCCCTGCCGAAGGACAAGATGGTCCAGGTGCGGACGCCGTACATGAAGCAGCGGATGTACGACGTACCGACCGGGACTGCGGGCGGGCTCACCGCCCAGCAGGCCTACAACGGGTCCGCGGTGGCGCGAATCGGGCAGCACAACGACTGCTTCCTGGCCAGTACGGACGACTTCGGCACGTATCTCAGCGATCCGATCGAGCTCGACAAGGATTTCGTTGCCCAGGACACCAATTACGTGCCGGAAGGCGGCGAGACCTGCGGTGTCGACGCGCCCCGCTCGGAGTGGCCGTCGGCCTCGGCCGAGATGGCCCGGCTGCACTTCTCGTTCCTGAACATCGAGTACCACCCGGATGTGCTGGCGAGCTGGGGCGACAACCTCACCATCGCCAAGCAGAAGCTCGGCTACCGCTTTGCCCTGACCCAGAGCACGGTCAGCCAGCAGCACGGCACAGTCCAGGTCAAACTGCAGCTCCGCAACGACGGATGGGCAGCGCCCTACAACCCACGCCAGGTGCAGCTGATCTTCCAGAGCGCCAAGCACACCTACAAGGTAAACGTCCCCGCCGACCCACGCCGCTGGGGAGCCGGTACGACGACCACCCTCAACCTCACCGTCCCCGCGCCACCCGCGCCCGGCACCTACAAGCTCCTCCTCAACATCGCCGACCCAAAACTGCAGTCCCAGGCCCACCTACCCGGCTCCACCGAGACCTACAACGCCGTCTACGCCATCCGCCTGGCCAACAACAACACCTGGCAACCCACTACGGGCTACAACGACCTCAGCCAGACAGTCACTGTCCGGTAGGCGGTTGGGCCCGGACCTGGTTCCGGGCCCAACTGTCAGGCGGCGTGTTTGTGGGCTGCTAGGGCGACCAGGAGTTCGGCGACGGCGCGGGGGTCGCTCAGGGAGCGGCCGGTGCGTTCTTCGAGGCGGCGGAGGCGGTAGCGGACGGTGTTGGGGTGGCAGTACAAGAGAGCGGCGGCCTCGGCGGCCGAGCGGTTGTGGGCGGCCCAGGCCTCTAGCGTGTCGAGGAGTACGCAGCGATCGTCCTCGGGCAGGCCGTCGAGACCGCCTAAGACAGCCTGTACGACGCCACGGCGGGCGTCCGGATCCGCGACCGCGATCATGGTCAACGGCGCGCGGTCGAAGACGGTGACCCGTTCCGCGTCGGTCGTCGCGCGCAATGCGATGCGGGCCAGCCGGAGCGCGTGCTCGATCTCATCGGCCGACGAGCACTGCGGACTCACACCGACACCACCATTCGCGATCCGGCGCAGGAGCTCGATCACGCGGTCGCCATGCGCCGTACTCAAGGAGATCACCCCGATGAGCAGTCCGGGCAGCTCCTGCCAGGCAGAGCTCACTCGCAATGCCTGTAAGCGGTCCTGGACGTTCGGCAACGCGGATTCCGGTGCAGCGGTGACAGCGAGGAAGGCGCCGGCTTCGGGCAGCACGGCAGCTAGTTGCCGGAGGCTACCGTTCAGAATCATCGTGTCCAGAGTCATGGCAACCTCGCCAAAGCCGCGCGGGCTGCGTTGTAGCCGCACATCCCGTGCGCGCCCGCGCCGGGTGGTGTCGCGGCCGAGCAGAGGTAAACCCCAGGTACGCCGAGGCTGTAAGGATTCAGCGTCACCCGCGGTCGGAAGATCAGCTGACGCGCGGTGTTCGCACCGGTGACCACATCCCCGCCGACATAGTTGGCGTTGCGCTTCTCCAGTTGCTCGGTCGACTCGATGTGCCGGTCCACGATCAGGTCGCGGAAGCCGGGAGCGAACCGTTCGATCTGCGACTCGATCAGCAGGGTCGCATCGCCCTTGAACCCACTGGGCACATGGGCGTAGGCATACAGCGGACGAAGGTTGCCCGAGGCACGGGACGGATCGGCCAGGTACTGCTGACCGACCAGCACATACGGCCGGTCAGGCATTCCGCCCGACACCACGTCCCGCTCGGCCCGGGCCAACTCCGCGAAGTCCCCGACGACGTGGACCGTGCCGGCCCGCCGCGACGGTTCGTGCGTCCACGGCACCTCACCGGACAGCGCGAAGTCGACCTTGAACGACCCAGGCCCGTGCCGGTACTGGAACAGCGCCCGCCGGATCCGCGCCGGCATCCTCGATCCCACGATCCGTACGGCGGCACCCGGTGCGACATCGAGCAGGACGACATCCGCATCGCCCAGCTCGTCCAGCGATTCGACCCGAACGTTGGTCTCGACCTTCCCGCCGTACTCCTCGAGCGCGGCGACCATCGCCCGACTGATCGCCCCCGACCCACCCTCGGCCACGGGCCAGCCGTACGCGTGCGCCGCCGTACCGAGGGCCACGCCGATCGCCGACGAGAACGGCGCCGACAGCGGCCGCAACGCATGCGCCGCCACACCTCCGAAGAGCGCCTGCGCCTCGGCCGTCGACCACCCCTTCGCCAGCGTCGCCGCCGGCATGGCGGACAGCGCACCGAACCGAGCCATCGCGAACGGATGCGAAGGCATCCGTACGACGGGACGCAGGAAGTCCGACGTGATCCGGCCGAACTGCTTGGTCAGCGGACCGAACACCTGCTCCCACCGCTTCCCGTCACGCCCCAACAACTCGGCCGTCTCCGCGACCGACCGCAGTACGGCGGCGCCCCGGCCACCATCGAGTGGATGCGAGTACTGCACCTCGGGCCACCGCCAGGTCAGGCCGAAGCGGCTCAGGTTGAACTGTCGGGAGAAGGGAGTATCGACCGCCAGCGGGTGAAACCCCGAGCACTCGTCGTGGATCAATCCGGGCACTGTGAGCTCGCTGCTGCGGGTCCCGCCACCAGGACGGTCGGCGGCCTCCAGCACTTGAACCTCCACCCCGGCCTTGGCCAGCGTGAGCGCGGCGGCCAGGCCGTTCGGTCCGCTGCCGACGATGATCGCTTTCGTCATGACGCACCCGCCGTACTCGAGCGCGGGTAGCGGATCCGCTCGTAGCCGTCCAGCCGCCATTCGACATTCAGCCCGATCGGGCCGTTCGGCAGCCAGGGCTGCTCGGCGACGGCGTCGGAGACCAGGTAGGTCCCGCGCTCGACGATCCCGAGGGCCGCATCGATCACGACGTACCGCTGGAAGTTCTTGTGCACCGGCTGGGATTCGATCCAGGCGACGATGAACTCACCCGGCGCGAAGTCGCAGCGCTTCTGGATCGAGGCGATGAACTTGTGGTCGTGCAGGTGCCCGTCACCGAAGTTGAAGCCCACGATGCAGTTCGTCATGAACTCACCTTCGCGGATCGCGTAGTGATTGAGGTCGTCGCCGAGCTGATCGATCAGGATCGAGTTCAGCGCACGTCCCTGACTGTGCAGCGACCGCCAGCCCTGCACCTGGTACAGCGCGAGCTCGGCGGCGTCCCGGCTGCCGAGCAGTTCGGCGACCTGGTCCACGACCATCGGCGCCGGCTTGACCAGCTTGTCGTTCAGCTTCTGCTCCGCACCCGGGGCGAGTGCCCACGTCGCGGAGGCCCAGTTGCCGGCGTACTGACGCATCGACGGCAGGAAGGAGACCAGGTCCGGCCGCAGGTTGCCCAGCACCGGGAAGAGCAGTAGTCCGATGACCGTGACGGCCAGCAGCCAGGGGGTCATGTCTGCCAGACCGAACCCGTCCCAGTTCGGGTTGCCGAGGAAGAGGAACGCCGCGGCGAACGCGAACAGGATGTTCCACTCCAGCGGTACGGCCAGCGGGAACGTCGAGGTGATGAAGAGATGGAAGCAGATCATCACCACGGCCGCGATGATGGTCACGGTCTTGTTGGTCGAGAACAGCAACGTCAGCGGTACGACGATCTCGACGAACGTACCGCCCACGTGGGCGAGCAGATTGCCGCTGTGCGACGGCCGCAGATCGTTCGGGAAGTTCGCATAGTTCGCACGCTTCATCGCCTTCAACGGGACCCAGGGCGTGTTACTGACCATCGGCGGCACGACCATGCCGAAATGCTTGCCGAACTTGGAGAATCCCGCACCCACCCAGACCGCCACGATCAGCAGCTTCAACGCGACGATCATGTCGACACCGCCGTACAGGGCGAAGAATGCGATCGCGGGCAGATACTGCTCACCGCGAGCCTGCAGGAAGAACACCTTGTCCCGGAGGCCGAGCACGATCAGGAGCACACCAAGTGCTCCCATCAAGGCCGGGGACACGCGCCCGCCTTCGAAGCCGTGTGCGGTCAGGGCGGCGTCATCCACGGACGGCAGGGCCAGCGACAACACCAGGGTGACGAGGACCGCGACGTACAGGACGACATCGACGGGCGTACGGCGATCGCCCTCGGTCAACGGAACTGCCCACGGTGGCTGGCGGATCGTGTCGACGCGCGCGTACGTGCGCCACCCGCCCGTGAAGGGTTTGAAGTGGCCGGCCAGTGGACCCCACGAGCCCGCGACACCGAGTGCCTCGAGCAGGACGGTCCACAGGATGAACTTCTGGTAGAGCAGCGGCTCGGTCCAGAACCCGCCCGGATGGAACGGGTTGAACCCTGAGGTCAGCGTGCCGACGAGGTAGCCGCCGAGGGCGTAGAAGAAGACCAGCTTGAGCGCGTAGATGACGTAGAAGATCTTCGGCGACCCGAAGCCGTTTTCGGCCCAGTAGCGCGACAGGATCTTGATCCGCTCCAGGTACGGCACGTCGTAGACCTGCTCGGGAGCCAGCGGGGGGACGGACGGTGTGGTGAAAGGCATGACGAGGCTCCTTTACGAGAGCGACTTGCGGATGGCGGGCTTGTCGTGTTTGCCGACCGGGTTCTTCGGGATCGACGTGACCAGGTGGATCGCGACCGGGACCTTGATCTTGGTGAGCCTGGTCCGGCACAGCTCGAGCAGCTCGTCGACGGTGACGGACTGATCCGGGTACGTCGCGACCACGGCGACCGGGACTTCGCCGTACACGGGATGCGGGGCACCGACGACGGCCACCTCGAGGACGGCCGGATGACCGTGCAGGACGGTCTCGATCTCCTTGGGGTAGATGTTCTCGCCGCCGCGGATGATCATGTCCTTGATCCGGTCGACGATGCGCAGATAGCCGTCGGCGTCGAGGATGCCGACGTCGCCGGTGTGCAGCCAGCCGTCGCCCAGCGCGTCCGCGGTCGCCTCGGGCCGGTTCAGGTAGCCCTGCATGACGTTGGCGCCCTGGATCACGATCTCGCCGCGTTCGCCGGTGGGGACCAGGTCGCCGTTCGGCGCCATGATCGCGACCTGCTGGCCGGGTAGCGCGACGCCGACCGTGCCGGGCTTGCGCTCGCCGTCGAACGGGTTGGCCGTCGAGGCGCAGGTGCCTTCGGTGAGGCCGTAGCCCTCGATCAGTCCGATGCCGAACCGCTTCTCGGTCGCGGCGAGCAGCTCGGTCGAGGCCGGCGCCGCGCCGCAGATCGCGAACCGGATCGAGGAGGTGTCGGCCACGACGTCCTCGGGTTGCGACACGAGGTGGGAGTAGATCGTCGGGACTGCGGAGAAGTACGTCGGCCGGTACTGCTCGATCGCGGCGAGGAACTCGATCGGCTGGAATCGTTGCAGTACCGTCAGCTGCCCGCCGACCGCGATCGGGGTGAGGAAGCTGATGCAGATCGCGTTCACGTGGAACAGCGGCAGGATCAGCAGGCAGTGGTCCGCGCCGGTGATCTTCAGGTGCTCGGCCATCATCGCGGCCATCGCGCCGATGTTCCCGTGGCTGAGCATCACGCCCTTGGGGCGGCCGGTCGAGCCACTGGTGTAGATCAGCAGCGCGAGGTGACCGGGTTCAGTAGCCGGCTCCGGGAGTTCTTGATCGTGGCGGCGGGTACGGCGGAGATCGTCGACGGAGATGCTCGGACGGCCGCCGTTCGGGGCATCCGGTCCGGCGTTCACCACGACCACGGCGTCCGCGTCGTTGATCTGGTAGTCGGCCTCGTGCGCGGTGAACATCGGGTTGATCGGCGTCGCCGCCGCACCCAGGCGCCACGCGGCGACCAGTACGACCAGGAGTTCGACCCGGTTCGGCAGCATCACCGCGACCACCGAGCCCGTGCGTACGCCGTACCCGGCGAGTTGCTCGGCGACGGCGTCGGCCCAGGTACCGAAGTCGGCGTAGGTCAGGTCCTGGCGGGCGTCGCGGATGGCGGGAAGGTCATCCCACTCCGCCGGACGCTGCCACGGGAGATAGTCGAGGTTGCTCACAATGTCCTCCGATCGGGGTTGCCTCGACGGTAGGAATTCGCGGCGTGCCGGGCACTGTGCTGCGGGCACGAAGCTGTCGGCGACGTTCGTACTCGCGAGCCGACTGGCGCCCTCGGCGAGCTGACGGTCGCGCTCGGGCGAGCTGACGGTCGCGCACGGCGAGCTGACGGGCGCGCTCGGCGAGCTGACAGCCGGGTCGCTCGGGCGCACAATCGGTCCAGAGGAGGCACGCCGATGGGTGCTGACACGCTGCAGGAGGCCGCGACCGCGCGGGTGACCGCGCTCGCGACCCAGATGGGCGCGGAGCTGCCCAACCTGACCGGGACGCTGCACAAGGTGCTGGCCGAGACGATCCAGGAGCTCCAGGGCGACCAGTTCATCGTCGACATGCTCGGCGTGAGCATCGAGAGCAACCTCGAGACGATCGCGCACATCATGCGGTACGGCATCCAGCTCAACGAGGTCGCGACACCGCCCGCGGCGGAGGAGTACGCGCGCAGGCTGGCCCAGCGCGGGGTCGCGCCGATCGCGCTGGTCCGTGCGTACCGGCTCGGTCAGCAGGAGGTGCTCGACTGGGCCTTCACCGAACTGGCACACGACCCCGATCAGGCGGTTGCCCTCGCGGCCGGCCGGATCCTCGTCGACACCACCTTCCGCTACATCGACATGATCTCCGAGCAGGTGGTCGACGCCTACGAGACCGAGCGGGTGCGCTGGCTGGCGAACCGGAACACGGTGCGGCAGGCGATGATCGAGGAGCTGCTGCGCGGGGACCCGGTCGACCTGGCCACGGCCGAGGGTGCGCTCAGCTACCGCCTCCGCCAGAACCACGTCGGCGTCGTGCTCTGGAGTACGGCGAAGTCGCCCGGCGACGAGGACCTCCGTCAGCTCGAACGCTTGCTGCAGCAGGCCGCCACAGACGCCGGTTGCTCAGGGCAACCACTCTTCGTGCCGCGGGACCGGTCGTCGGGGTGGGGCTGGATCCCCCTCGGGCGCGGCCGGGCCGAGGTCGCCGTACAGGGTGATGCAGACGGGAGCCACTGGGTCGCGATCGGATCACCGGCGGCGGGAGCGGACGGGTTCCGGGTCACCCACCTGGAGGCGGTGCGGGCTCAACAGGTGGCACTGGCCGGGAAAGATCAGGGGCAGCGGGTGACGGCGTTCACCGATCCCCAGGTGCGGACAGCGGCGATGATGGCCGCCGATCTCGAAGGGACCCGGCGGCTGGTCCGGAAGGCACTCGGACCGCTCGCGGCCGACACCGAGGCGGCCGCGCGACTGCGGGAGACGCTGCAGGTGTTCCTGGCCGAGAAGGGCAGCTATCTGGCCACTGCTGAGCGGATCCATTTGCACAAGAACACTGTGAAGTACCGCGTCGACAAGGCATTGGAGGAACGAGGCCGGCCGCTGGACGACGAGCGCCTGGAACTGGAGCTGGCGCTCGTCGCCTGCAGATGGCTGGCCGGTTCGGTCCTGATGCCCGACGCACCCTGATTCAGCCGTGCTTGCGGACGAGAATCCGCAGGCCGACCATCGGGACACTAAGGGCAATGCACAGGGTGGGAATCAGAAAAGCAATCATCGGAATTTCCTTCCAGGTAAGGCCGGGACTGGCGATACCAAGAGATTCGCACCCCAACCCCCACCCATTCCTGTCCCACCAACCCGAACTTCCCCCCACCTCCTGTGCCCCCCGCACAAATCAGACCCGCTCCGCAGCGTGCGGTCTCCCACGCACAACAGACACCGCTCCACGGCGGCTCGCTTGTTTCTGCCTCCAGCGGGTGCGCGAACTGTCGTTCCAGCCTCCTGCGGTTCGCGCGAAGGACGTGCGTGGTGCGCAAACTGCCCGTCCGCGCCCACCCGGTTCGCGCCGACGACTGTGGTGGCGCGGCCTCCGGCCTGCGTGCGCGCCCGCGGGACAGGGATGTGGTGCAGGGTGCATCGGACACCGCTACGCGGCGACTCCCTTGTCGCCGCCTCCGGCGGGGCGCGAACTGCCGTCCCGCCGCTCGTCTGGTGTGCGCGGAGGGGACTGTGGTGGCGCGGTCTCCGGGCTGCGTGATCGTGCCAGTCGCGGCGGCGTGCCTCAAGGGCGCCTTCGGCGTCGCTGCGCGATCTTCGACCCTTGACCCACACCACCCCGACCAGGGAAGGACGCAGCTATCCCGGAGCCGCTCACCCGAGTGGTCGCGTTCTGGGTGTGATCACGGCGGCCGACCGTGGTCAGGCTGACGAGCCGGGTCCGGGCGGGACCCCGGCGTGTTCACGATGATGGCTGTGGTGAGGCTGCCGGGCCTGTCTGGGTGGGACACCGGTGTGCTCACGGGGGTGGATCGCGATCAGTTGACGGCCCGGGGTGCCGCTGGGCACACCTGGAACCGGTTGGCCGATGAAGTCGTGGAGTTGCCCGGCCGGGGTGGTCTCCAGCTCACGGGTTATCCCATGAGCTTGTCCCTTCCCCCACCGGAATTTCACGCCAGAACCGACAAACTCATGGGACAACCCCGGAGATCACAGCCCAAGAGCGGGATGGATCCGGGTGGGTCTCGGGATGTGGTCGGGTTTGTCCGGGTGGCGGGATTGGCCTGGCAGGGAAGAGGGCCGGGAGGATCTCCTACCCGCAACGGGAAGAGATCCACCCCAGCCCGCGAGACACGCGCTGCCGGACCAGCGAGTGGATGAATCTGCCCGGATCGCGAGATCCCAAGCCCGAGACAGCCCCTCGCGCGACTGCCACGTGCACACCGACAGACCAGGACCGACCCGTCCACCGGATTCCGCACCGAATCACACCGAACCAGACCAGCCCGTCACCACACCGACCAACCCGACGCACCTCAACCCCGGCTCACAGCTCCACGCCGACCAACCGGGATCCACATCACCTGGCTCATAGCTCCCCGCGGGATCCGCGTAGCTGCGTCCTTTCCTGGTCACGGCGGTGTGGGTCAAGGGTCGAAGATCGCGCAGCGACGCCGAAGGCGCCCTTGAGGCACGCCGCCGTGACTAGCACGATCACGCAGCGGAGCCCGCGAACCACAGTCCCTCCGCAGACCCCGACACCACAGTCCGCTCGGCGCACACCACAGGAGCGGCGATCCGGGATCCGCGCCCTCGCCGAAGGCGGCAAGAGACAGCCACCGCGAAGCGGTGACCGCATCGCCCGCCGGAGGCGGCGACAAGGGTGTCGCCGTGGAGCGGTGTCGGGTGGGGTCGTGGCTCGGTGGAATGTTGTTTGGTTTGCCAATGACAGGTGGGGGTGGGGGGTGGATGGTGGGGGGTGGAGCCGAGTTACGGGAGGGTTCGATGACCAATCTCAGTCATAATCTTGCCGAGTCCGCCGCGATCTATCCGGACCATCCCGCGGTTCGGATGGACGACGAGATACTTACGTATGCGGGGCTCGATCGGCTGGCGTCGCAGGCGGTCGCGTTGGTGCGCGGGTACGGCGTGGGGCCGGGTGATCGGGTCGGGCTGATGCTGCCGAACGTGGCTCAGTTCCCGATCGCGTACTACGGAATCCTGCGCGCCGGGGCGATCGTCGTACCGATGAATCCGTTGCTCAAGGAGCGCGAGGTCGAGTATTACCTCCGCGACTCCGGTGCGCGGCTCCTCCTCGCGTGGCGGGACGTCACCGCCGAGGCGGAGGCCGGCGCGAAGGCTGCCGGCGCGGATTTCCTCTCGGTCGTGCCTGGTGAGTTCGAGGACATGCTCGCAGCCCTCGAACCAGCGACCGATCCCGTCAGCCGGGCCGATGACGACACCGCCGTGGTGCTCTACACATCCGGTACGACGGGAAAGCCGAAGGGCGCCGAGCTCACCCACGCCGGCCTCAACCGCAACCAGGCGGTCACCGCCCGGACCCTGATCGAGATCGGCCCGGACGACGTGGTGATGGGCTGTCTCCCACTGTTCCACGTCTTCGGGATGGGCTGCGGCATGAACGCGTCCATCGCGAACGGCTCGACCCTGACCCTGATTCCGCGCTTCTCCCCCGCCAAAGCGCTCGAAGTCATCCAGCGCGACCGCGTCACGATCTTCGAAGGCGTCCCGACCATGTACGCCGCGATGCTCGGCGTCCCCGACTCCGACCAGTACGACGTCTCGACCTTGCGATGCTGTGTCTCCGGCGGTGCCGCTCTCCCGGTCGAGGTGCTGAAGTCCTTCGAGGCTGCCTTCGGCTGCATCATCCTGGAGGGGTACGGCCTGTCGGAGAGTTCACCCGTTGCCTCGTTCAACCATCCGCACGCCGAACGCAAGCCCGGTTCGATCGGTACGCCGATCGAAGGTGTCCAGCTCCGGCTCGTCGACGAACGGCGGATGCCGGTCGCCGCGGGTGAGATCGGCGAGATCCAGATCGCCGGTCACAACGTCATGAAGGGCTACTGGAACAAGCCCGACGAGACGGCGGCCACGGTCGACGCCGACGGCTGGCTCAGCACCGGCGACATGGCCCGGCAGGATGGCGAGGGCTACTACTTCATCGTCGACCGGAAGAAGGACTTGCTCATCCGCGGCGGTTACAACGTCTATCCCCGCGAGGTCGAAGAGGTCCTGTACGAGCATCCGGCCGTCGCCGAGGCCGCCGTGGTCGGCATCCCGCATCCCAGCCTGGGCGAGGAGATCGGGGCCGCGATCCAGCTCAAGGCCGGTGCGACCGCGACCCCGGAGGAGCTGCGTGATCACGTCAAGGCGCGGATCGCGGCGTACAAGTATCCGCGGGCGGTCTGGTTCGTGGACGAGTTGCCGAAGGGGCCGACCGGGAAGATCCTGCGGCGCGAGATCAAGATCCCGGAAGGACTCGGGTCATGACCACGGCCGCCGACCGGGCCGAGGATCTCGCCGAACCGCTGGACTTCCTGCTGACCGCCGCAGCGACCGGCCCGCTGCGGAGGTTTCTCCCGAACTCCTCCTGGATCCGGATGGCGAGCAGTCTCGCGGTTCGGCCCGGCGTAGTCGGCCGCCGCCTCGCAAACCTGTCGGTGGACCTGGGACGCGTCGCGGCCGGTACGTCGGAACGCGCGCCATCCCCTCGGGACCGACGGTTCTCCGACCCCGCCTGGAGCCAGAACCCCTTCCTGCGCAGACTCGTCCAGGCCTACCTGGCCGCCGGCGAGACCGCGGGCGCGCTGACCAAGGACGCCGAGCTCGAATGGCGCGACCACGAGCGGATGTCCTTCGTGGTCGACAACGTCGTCGATGCGCTTGCCCCCAGCAACAATCCGCTGATCAGCCCGATGGCCTGGAAGGCCCTCATCGACACGGCCGGCCTGAGTGGCATGCGCGGGTTCCGCAACCTGGTCCGTGACCTCGGCACGCCCCCACGCGTACCAAGCATGGTGGAGTCGTCCGCCTTCAGTGTGGGCAAATCGCTCGCGGTGACGCCCGGAGCCGTTGTCTTCCGCAACGAAGTCCTCGAGGTCATCCAGTACACGCCGCAGACCGACAAGGTCCGAGCGGTACCGGTGCTGATCGTGCCGCCGGTGATCAACAAGTACTACGTCGTCGACCTGTCCCCCGGCCGCAGCCTGGTCGAGTATCTCGTCAACCAGAACCTGCAGGTCTTCACGATCTCGTGGCGCAATCCCGATGCCCGCCACCGGGACTGGGGAATCGACACGTACGGGCAAGCGATCAGTGAGGCGATGGACGCCGTACAGCGGATCTGCCGGTCCGACCTCGTGCACCTGTTCGCGACCTGCTCCGGCGGCATCCTCGCGTCCATGCTGATGTCCGTGCTGACCGACCGCGGCGAGGCCGACCGCGTGGCCGGCCTGACCCTCGCCGTCACCGTGCTCGACCAGGCCCGCGCGGGTCTCGCCTCCGCGGTCGTGGACGAACGGATCGCCGCGGCGGCAGTCGCTGCCTCGGCGTCGCGCGGGTATCTGGACGGCCGGGCGCTGGCGGAGGTCTTCGCCTGGCTCCGGCCGAACGACCTGATCTGGAACTACTGGGTGAACAACTACCTGCAGGGACGGGACCCGGCCGCGTTCGATGTCCTGTTCTGGAACGCCGACACCACCCGAATGCCGGCCGCGTTGCATCGCGACTTCGTCGAGATGGGCATGAGTAACTCGCTCACGCATCCAGGCGCAACGAGCATGCTGGGTACGGCGGTCGACCTCGGCAAGATCGGCGTACCGGCGTACGTCGTCGCAGGCATCGCGGACCACATCTGTCCGTGGCAATCGTGCTACCGGAGCACGCAGCTCCTCGGTGGCGAGACCCGGTTCGTGCTCTCGACCAGCGGTCACATCGCGTCGATCGTCAACCCACCCGGCAACCCGAGGGCGACCTTCCAGGTGAACGAGACCAATCCACCCGACCCGGACCAATGGTTGCGTTCAGCAACGACAAGCGCAGGGTCGTGGTGGCCTGACCTCGTGGGCTGGCTGACCGAACGCGGCGGCCGCCTCCGGAACGCACCCAGCGACCTCGGTGGCGCCGGTCTCCCACCACTCGACCCCGCTCCCGGCAGCTACGTCTTCACCACATGAGCGCCGGTCTCGAAGTGCAGCCGCAGATGATGAGAGTGGCCGGTCAACAGATCCGGTACGACGTCCGCCGGGGTGACGGGCGGACAGCTCCTCCCCTGTTGCTGTGCTGCGGGATCGGCGCCGGGCTGGAGGTCTTCCAGCCGTTCGTCGACCAGCTCGACCCGGGTCGGGACGTGATCCGCTTCGACGTACCCGGCGTTGGTGGTTCGCCGGTCGCTCCGTGGCCGTACTCGTTCGCAGCCCTGGCCTGGATGACGCGCCGGCTGGTCAACCACCTCGGCTACCAGCAGGTCGACGTACTCGGATTGTCGTGGGGTGGCGGACTCGCGCAGCAACTGGCGGCGCAGCATCGCCAGACCGTCCGTCGGCTGGTGCTGGTCAGCACCGCGACCGGCAGCCTGATGGTGCCCGCGAACCCAGCGACGTTGCTGAAGATGATCGGGCCCAGGCGCTTCCGTGACCCCGAGTACGCCGGCGGCGTTGCGGCGTACCTGTACGGCGGTAGTGCCCGGAAGCGGTCGGGTGAGATCCGGGCGTTGTTCCAGACGCAGCCGCATGCGGGCTCACGGCGTGGGTACGTGTACCAACTGATGGCCGGCGCGGGTTGGACGAGTCTGCCGTTCCTCGGACTGATCAGGCAGCCGACGCTGATCTTGAGCGGTGACGACGACCCGATCATCCCGGTTGTGAACGCCCACCTGATGGCGCGCCTGATCCCGCGGTCCGAGCTGCACGTCTACCCAGGCGGGCACGTCGACCTCATCATCGAAGCACAGACACTCGCGCCAGTAGTCACGGAGTTCCTATCCCGCTGAGGGGGTCGACATGCCCACCACCACCGATCCGATCGACTTCTACGCCCTGGAAGGCCTCGTCGGCGACGAGGATCGCTCCTTGCTGCACGCCGTCCGCGATTTCGGCGACAAGCAGGTCGCGCCGATCATCAACGAGCATTGGAATCGGGCGACGTTCCCGTTCGAGCTGATCCCGGCGCTGCGCGAGCTCGGAACCGTGGGTACGCCGTACCAGGGGTACGGCTGTCCGGGCCGCAGCTACCTGATGGACGGTCTGATCGCGATGGAGCTCGCCACCGCCGACCCCTCGATCGCGACCTTCCACGGTGTGCACAGCGGGCTGTCGATGGGCTCGATCTACCTCTGCGGCTCGGAGGAGCAGAAACAACGATGGCTCCCGCGGATGGCCAACCTCGAGCTGATCGGCGCCTTCGGTCTGACCGAGCCCGGCGTGGGATCCGGGGCCTCCGGCGGCCTGACGACGACCGCGCGACGCGATGGTGACAGCTGGATCCTGAACGGTCAGAAGAAGTGGATCGGCAACGCGACGTTCGCCGACCTGACCGTCATCTGGGCTCGCGACGAGGACGACGGCCAGGTCAAGGGATTCGTGGTCGAGAAGGACACGCCGGGCTTCGTCACCACCAAGATCGAGAACAAGATGGCCCTGCGGGTCGTGCAGAACGCGCTCATCACCCTCACCGACGCGCGCGTCCCCGACGAGAATCGGCTGGCGGGCGGGCAGTCGTTCCGCGACACCGCGAAGGTGCTGCTGATGACGCGCGCCGGCGTCGCCTGGATGGCCGTCGGGTGTGCTCGTGGCGCGTATCGCCACGCGCTCGCCTACGCGAAGGAGCGGGAGCAGTTCGGCCGGCCGATCGCGTCGTTCCAGCTCGTGCAGGATCTGCTGGTCCGCATGCTCGCCAACACCACCTCGTCGGCGACGCTGTGCACCCGTCTGTCCCAGCTGCAGGACGACGGTCTCGCGTACGACGAACACGCGTCGCTCGCGAAGATGTTCTGCACGATGCGGATGCGCGAGACCGTCGGGTACGCGCGCGAACTCCTCGGCGGCAACGGCATCCTGCTCGACCACAACGTCGCCCGGTACGTCGCCGACGCCGAGGCGATCTACTCCTACGAAGGCACCCGCGAGATGAACACCCTGATCGTCGGCCGCTCCATCACCGGCCACTCGGCGTTCGTCTAACCCAGCTGCTCCTTGTAGAACGCTGTCAGCTTGGCGACGGCCGGGGTGACGTACTCGTCCTTGTCATACAGGTCGACGTGCGTGGCGCCCTCGATCCAGACGAACTCCTTCGGACCCTGCGCCCGTTGGAACGCCTCGACGCTCATCCACGCGGTCACAGCCTCGCGACCGGCGATCATCAGCAGCGGACACGTGGGCAACGCCTGGAAGGCATCGAACGTACCGAGACGGTCGACACTCGTCCACGTGAACGCCTTCGCCGAGCGCGGATGCATCGCCCGCGGCGTGCAGTAGTACTGCCACCCCTCGAACACATGCGGTCCCGCGGCGCGGGCTTCCTCCTCGGTGTCCGGAAACAGCTTGAACGTCTGTACGTCGCCGCCCCGAGCCTCGGCCGTACGCGCCGCCGCGGCCGCATCGAGCATCGCCTGGAACACGGCCGGGTCTTGGGTGCCGTCGGCACCTAACCGGAACTGGCGAGCGATGTCCACGGCGCTGACCGTGCCAACAGCCTTGACCCGATGATCGGTTGCGGTGGCAACGAGGCTGTATCCACCGGACGCACAGATGCCGAGGGCACCTATCCGCTCCGGATCGACCTCATCGCGCGTGGTCAGGAAGGACACCGCGGCCTTCAGATCCTCGACCCGGTGAGCTGGATCCTCGAGCCCACGCGGTTCGCCGGAGCTCTCGCCCTGGTACGCGGCGTCGAACGCGAGCGCAACGAAACCCTGCTCGGACAGGCGGCGCGCGTACAGACCGGCAGCCTGCTCCTTCACACCGCTGCCGGGATGCCCGACGACGATGCCAGGCCACGGACCGGCGCCCTCGGGTGTGTAGAGGTGACCGGCGAGCTCCAGGCCGGCGCTGGGAAAGGTGACATTCAGTTTCATGCCTCCAACGTCGCGCTCGGCTGCGGGTGGTTCCAGGGAGGATGCTGCCTATGCACGCCAGTACCAGGCACCCAGGACGCGGTGCGAGCACACTGGAGACGTGGACAACGAGCTCGGTGAGTTCCTGCGGACGCGGCGGGCCGCGCTGGATCCGGCGCAGGTCGGCGTACCGGACGACGGTCGGCTGCGGCGGGTGCCCGGGCTGCGGCGGGAGGAACTCGCGCTGCTCGCACACGTCAGCGTCGACTACATCGTCCGGCTCGAGCAGGGCCGGACCCGGCGGGTTTCGCGACCCGTACTGAACGCCCTCGCCGACGCATTGCAGCTCGCCACCGACGAACGGGACTACCTGTTCACCGTCGCGGACGTCGCGCCTGCCGGCTCCCGGCGTACGAGCCAGCCCGAGGTGGCCCCGCGGCTACGGCAGCTGCTCGACACGATGTACGACGTACCCGCGATGGTGCTGCATCGTGGCATGGACGTCCTGGCGTGGAACCGCGGCGCGACCGCGCTGCTCACCGACTTCGGCACGATCCCGCCCGCACACCGGAACCTGATCCGCCTGACCTTCCTCGATCCCGACTTCCGCGCCCTGTACGCCGATTGGCCCCGCGCGGCTCGTGAGTGCGTCGCCGCCCTCCGGATGCAGGCAGGCCGCACTCCGCACGATCCGGCCTTGGAGGCTCTGATCGAGGAGCTCAGCACGGATGCCGACTTCCGCACGTGGTGGGCGAGTCATCAGGTCCGCGGTCCGCGGCAGCTGACCAAGACCTACAACCATCCGACGGTCGGTCGACTCACGCTCGACGTCCAGCAGTTCACGGTCGACACCCACCCCGAGCAGCTCCTGGTCGCGTACACCGCCGAGCCGGACTCCGAGTCCTTCGCCGGCCTCAGATTCCTCCTCCAATGGTCGTCGAACCCCGCGGACCTGATGGACTGACGTCAGGCTCGGGCGTCGTGGGGGATGCCGGCGGCGGCGTAGGCGTCGGCTTCGTCGAGGGTTTCGTGTTCCAGGAGTTGTTCGGCGATCGAGTCGAGGCGGGAGCGGTTCTCGCGGAGGAGGCGGCGGGCTTCGGCATAGCACTCCTCGATCAGGCGGCGGATCTCGAGGTCGACAGTGTTGAGGAGCTCGTCGGAGACACCGGCCGACCGTGCGTCACCCTCTGCGGGCAGGACCGAGACGGGTCCGACCGCCTCCGACATGCCCCAGCGACCGACCATCGAGCGCGCGATCTGGGTCGCCGTCTGCAGGTCGCTCTCGGCACCGGTGGTGACGACGCCGAGGACCTCCTGCTCGGCGGCCATCCCGCCCAGGGCTCCGATGATGCGACCGCGCAGATACTCCGTGTCGTACCCGTACCGATCGGCGTCCGGGGTGGAGAGCGTGACGCCGAGCGCGCGGCCGCGCGGGATGATCGACACCTTTCGGACCGGATCGGCGCCGACCTGGACCATGCCGAGGAGCGCGTGACCGCCTTCGTGATACGCCGTACGACGTCGCTCCTCGGCCGGCATCACGACGTTGCGCGCCGTACCGAGCTGGACCTTCTCGAGCGAGTCGGTCAGATCGCGCTGGGTGATCTGCGACTCGCCTTGGCGGGCCGCGGCCAGGGCGGCCTCGTTGAGCAGGTTCGCGAGGTCGGCGCCGGTCATGCCGGGCGTGGACTTGGCCAGGGAGTTCAGGTCGGCGTCCGGCGCGAGCGGCTTCCCGCGCGCGTGCACCCGCAGGATCGCCTCCCGGCCCTTCTGGTCCGGCGCGACCACGGTGATCGTGCGGTCGAACCGGCCGGGCCGCAGCAACGCGGGATCGAGCACGTCCGCCCGGTTGGTCGCCGCCAGTACGACGACGCCCTCGTCACCGGAGAATCCGTCCATCTCGGTCAGGATCTGGTTGAGGGTCTGCTCGCCCTCGTCGTGACCGCCGATCGACCGGGCGCCACCACGGGCGCGTCCGATCGTGTCGATCTCGTCGATGAAGATGATCGCCGGCGCGACCTTGCGCGCCTCGCCGAACAGCTCCCGGACCCGGCTCGCGCCGACCCCGACGATCATCTCGATGAACTCCGACGCGCTCGCCGAGAAGAACGGCACGCCGGCCTCCCCGGCGGTGGCCCTGGCGAGCAGCGTCTTGCCGGTTCCCGGTGCGCCCTCCAGCAGCACGCCCTTCGGCGCGCGAGCCCCGAGCCGCCGGTACTTGTCCGGCTCTTTCAGGTAGTCGACGACCTCTTCGATCTCGGCCTCGACCTCGTCGATCCCGGCGACGTCCGCGAACGTGACCCGGACCGTGGTCGGATCGACCGGCGCTTTCTTCTGCCCGCCACCGAGCAGGCCGCCCAGCCCACCACCGGCGGACCGCTGGCGCCGGAACAGCCAGAAGTAGAAGGCAGCGATCAGCAGGAACGGCAGGAGTGACAGCACCAGGTTCCAGATCACGCCACGCTGCTGGACCACGGGCGTCGCCCGGACCGTCGCGCCACTCTTCTGCAGCTCGCCGAACAAGTTGTCATTGGCAAACGTCGGCCGCTCGGTGGTGAACTTGGTGTACGACTTGGCGGTGTTGCCCGGGATCGGGGCGGCGGCCTTCAGCCGGCCCTCGATGGTGTCACCGCGGGAGAACACCTCGGCGACGTTCCCCTTCGTCACCTGCGTGGTGAAGTCGGTGTAGGCGATGGTCTGCTCGCCGCCGGCCATCTGGTCCTGCATCGTGGTGAGCAGGAACAGCACCAGATATCCACCGACGATCCAGGCCACCCACTTCCACCAGCGCGGCCGCTTCGGTTTGTTGCTGTCCCCGTGCCCGGCCGGGAGGCCCTCGGTGCGCCAGGGCTTGTGCGCGGGCCGGCGCGAATCGTCGCCGCCGGACCTTGGCTGGTCCTGGGACGGCTCGTCCTGCGCTTTCTGCTCCTGCGGCGGGTGGTCCTGCTCGCTCATTCGATCAGGTTACGCTGCGAGTATGCGATCTGACATCGTGCCTGGCGCAACCTTTCCGGACTACGAGCTGCCCGACCACACCGACGTACGGCGCAAGCTCAGTGACCTACAGGGTGACGATCCGCTGATCCTGACGCTCGCCCGCGGGCACTACTGCCCGAAGGAACACCAGCAGCACCGCGAGCTCGCGGAGAACTACCCCAAGATCGCGGTCGCCTACACGCAGATCGTCACCATCGCGACCGACGAGCACCACACGCTGCAGGAGTTCCGCGCGGCGGTCGGCGCGCCGTGGCCGTTCCTGTCCGACCCGGGCCGGATCGTGCAGCAGGACCTGCAGATCCAGGAGTACACCGATCCGGACAACAACCCGATGGTCCCGCACACCCTCGTGCTCAAGCCCGGGCTGATCGTCCACAAGATCTACAACGGCTACTGGTTCTGGGGCCGGCCCTCGTTCGCCGAGCTCTGGCAGGACCTCCGCGCGGTCGGCGAAGAAACGCGGCCCGACTGGGACCTCAGCAAGCCCGGCATGCGCGAGGCGTGGGAGGCCGGCGACTTCTCCCGCTTCCACGGCTGGGACCGCAAGGCCGCCGCCGGGGAGAGCGTCAAGGAGTGATCCACCCGGTCAGGATCGTGATGCCGGACTGCAGGCTGCAGACGAGCCGGTAAGGAAACGTCGGGACCGGGCGGAGCGCGAAGAACCCGAGGTCGTCGATCTCGGCGGACGCGACCTCGCCCCCGTCGTCGCGGGCCGAGACGATCCCGGCCTCGGGTGGATCGAGCTGACCGAGGACACCGTCCGGGGTGAGCTCGATCTCGATCGTCCAGTCGTCCGACGCGAACGTCAGCGACCGGAGCGTGGCGCTCTCGGACCGGACCAGCACCGGCGCCAGGGCGTCCCAGGCCGAATCGTAGGTGAGCGCGGCCAGCTCGGCGTCGATGGTCTGCCAGCCGAAGGCCGCCTTACCGGCTTCGACGAACGCTCTCGGCACCTCGTCGCTACTGGCCAGCGCGTCCCGCAAAGCCTCGAACAGCTCGTCGTCGTCCCAATCGAGATCCATCACTCCGCTCACCTCCTTGTCTCGTCTTCAGGTCCCCCGGCGACCAGCAAGGCCAGCGAGGGCGTACGGCGGAGTCGGTCCAGACACCGCGCCCGGTTGGGTCCGATGCTGCCGATCGGCAACTGCAGTCGCCGGCTGATCTCGTCGTACGCCGTCGGTGGATCCAACGCCAGCAACGCCAGCAACGCCTGGCACCGCTGCGACAACTCCTTGAAGGCGGACCGAAGCACGGCCCGCCGTTCGTGCCGCAGAACCTCCTCCTCCGCGATCGCCTGCACGACTACATCAGTCGATTCGGACGGATCGACCGGCTCGATCCGACTCGCGGCACGGATCAGCCGGTAGCACTCCCGCTGAGTCGTGGTCGCGATCCAGCCTGGCAAGGCCGCCGCCTCACGCAGACCCGGCAGGTGTTCGATCAGCCGCAGCCAAACGCTCTGCCCGACGTCGTCGGTGTCGGTGGGTGCCAATCGGTACCGTCGGCAGACGGACCAGACGAGTGGTGCGTAGCGCTCCACCAACTCGTCCCAGGCATCCTTGTCGCCGTCCCTGGCCCGGGTGACCAGATCGACGACAGTCGGGTCGTCCCGCATGTCATCCCCCTCTTCCACCGGACCGCTTATCTTTACGGAGCCGGTACAGACCGTTGTGATACATCGGTTCAAGCCCCCAGAGCGACGAACGACCTCCCCGCGGCCACTGCGACCGGATCGTCGGCGGCCGCCGTTCGGGCATCGGCGAAGGCGGCGGCCAGCGACTGACCGGCCTGCAGGTTGTCATGCAGCGCGGTCATCAACGGCACGGTCGCCGGATCGTTTACGGGTACGACGCTGGCCAGGATCCCCGCCGCACCGAGCGGAATCAGGCTGCTGCTCAACCCCAGCAGCTCATCGGCGCCGACAGGCTTCGCGAGCCCGGAATCGCAACTGGACAACACCAACTGGTACGGCGCCCGCCGCAGCCGCTCGAAGTCGTACACGGTCAACGGCCCGTCGTCGAGCCGCAACGACGAGAACAGCGGACTGTCCGCCCGGAACGTGCCGTGCGCGGCGATGTGCGCGATCCACGCACCATCAAGCGCATGCAACACCTTGTCTGCGGTCGCATCGCCGTCGGCCAGGACCGTCGCATCGGGATAGTTCTTCGCCAACTGCATCACCTCGGCGCGACCCGCTGACAAGCCCGGTCCGAGCACCAGCACCACACGCCGATCGGCCGGCGGTCGCAGCCGGCGCGCCCGAAACCAGGTCGCCGCCGACGGTACGACGTTCACCGGGCGATCGGCCAACGACGGCAGCAGTCCCCACGGCAGTGCCTGCAGCCGCCCAGGCGGAACCATCACGACCGGCCGATCACCCAGCAGGTCCTGCGTGGACCCGAGGATCGCATCGCCAAGCCTGGCGCCGAGCACATCGAGCGAAGGACCGCGCTGTGACCTGCCTTGGGACCGTCCATGCGCCAACCACCGCAACCGGAACCGGGATCGCTCGACCTCCACCGCAGCCGTTGCGACCGGCCCAACGACATGCCGGCTGATCGTCCCGTCGCGAACCACAACGGCCTGCAGTACGTCGTCGACCTCGACCAACTCGATCAGCACCGTCTCGCCCAACGCATCAGCCAGCTCGCCGGGGTCGAAGCGAGTCGTTGCCGCGCGCAACGACTCGCCCTGCGCCCGCAGGGTCCGCTCGCGGACTGCCTTCTCCAGCCGCCGTCGTTCCCGTTCCAACGCCGGGTCGGGCTGCGCGTCAAGTCGCCGTACGACGTCTCGCAGCGCGGCGAGATCACCGACCAGCTGCTCGTCGTCCGGCGGTCGCACCGGCGGAACGCTGAGTGCGGTGGCCCGCCACCGCTCGCTCCAGACCAGCAGGCTTTGTGCGTCGTCTCTGCGCAGCGCGTCTCGCAAGGCCAACTCGGCAAGCTCCGCGCCGTGCCCCGTCGCCAAGGCTCGAAGCTCGGTCGCGCCCATCGTCAGCCGGTGCTCGTCCAACGCATCCAGGCCGCGCCCGCACGCCATCAACATGCCGCGAACATCGGCGCCGGCCTCCGATCGCAACGCCTTGCCGAGCCAGGCCGCGCTGCGTGCGAGCGGCGGCGCGTCCTTGCTGCGTCGCCCGGCCAATTCGAGCTCGCGGCTCGCCGTGCGCGTCCGTCCGGCGGCCAATGCGAGCCGGCCGGCCAATAGATGCGCGGCTGATGCTTCCGAAGCGCCGAGGGCATCGAGTCGACGGGCCACCTCGCTCACTCGACGCAGCAACCCCGGGCTTGTCTCACCGGACTGGTAGCGAGCCTCCAACTGAACCATTGCCGAACGCACCGACCACCACTCGCGACGCTGCGCGGAGAACAGCCGCCTCGCCTTTCCGGCACGCTCTTGCGCAGCAGGGAGATCGCCGGTCGCGAGCGCCGCATTCGCCGCCGCGAACCAGACTTCGCCGCGCTTGGTGGCCTGTGCCCCCTCGGCCTCCATCCGCATGACGGCCTGATCCATCTCGGCCAGCGCTTCGGTGCTGAGCCCGGCCGCGAGCAGCACGCCGCACCGGTCGATCGCCAGGTCCGGCCACACCACCCCGACTGCCGCGAACCGCTTGCCGGCGTCGTCCAGATATCCCAGTGCCGTCGGCAGATCGCCACGCGAGAACGCGACCAGACCACGGTTCTGGCGGGCTTCGGCGTACTCGAACTCCTGGCCAGTGGCGGCGTACAGGCGTTCGGCGACGGAGAAGTCGGCGTCCGCACGTTTGGTCCCGCCGAGTGCGAGCTGGATGAAGCCGCGGTAATTCCGCGAGCGCGCCTCCCAGACCTGATCGCCGGAACGCCGCAAACGCGTGATTGCAGCGCGCAGATCGTCCAGTGCCTCGCGATGTCTGCCCAGCACCAGTAGGACGTCGGCGCGCCGCAACAACACCCGTCCGGTCAACGCGCCACGGCTGAGCTCGACGGCACGGTCGAGGTTGGCCAAGCCCTCCTTGCTGCGGCCGGCCCGGCCGAGCGTCGCGCCCAGGGTCGCGAGTACGTCGGCCGCGCGCTCCGATCGACCGGATTGCTCGGCAAGCCGCAGCGCGATCCGCAACTCGCGAACGGCGGCCGTCGCATCACCGAGCTGACGCAGCCCGATACCGGCCGCCTGATGGGCCAGCGATGCCGCGACAGCCGACGGATCAGCGGCCAGCAGCGAGCGCGCCGCCGCGATCGCGTCATGCGGGCGCGACAACGCAAGAGGCAGCAAAGATTCCGCCTCGACACTCCCCCCGGCGGTCGGCACTCTGAAAGGATAACGGCCGATTGCGTCAATTCATTCGATTCCAGGGGGATGAGCCGCAAATGGCTGAAGGCACGGATCAAGGGGACAAGGGACAAAGCAAAGGCGATGGGGGCAATCAAACGTATGAGAGAAAATACGTTTCCCAGATCGACCTGATTCTGCGGGAGTTCGGCCGGGAGGTCGAGGTCTATCCGCGGGACTGGGAGAAGCAACCCGGCGGCGCCGAGTACATCTACCGCACCGGCGTCGTGCTGGTCCGCGACGAGGACCTGACCCGGGTGACCGAGCTCTTCGGCGGCGGCACGCCGGGCGAGGGCGGGATCGGCGGAGTCACGCGGCTGTTCCTGCCGGAGAAGACGCCACCGGACGTACCCGAAAGGGCAACCGTCACTCAGGCCTTCCTCGCGTACGCCGATTCGCGGCTCGGGCGAGGTGTGGTCACGCCGGAGCACTTGTTCTACGTGTGTCCCAGCGTGAGTCCGTGTCCCGCGACCGAGCCGGAGGAGGTCGCGCCCGGTACTCCGCCGGATCCCGTATTGCCGACTCCGTTCCTGTCGGCCGGCGCCGCGGACGGGCGTGGCGTGAAGGTCGTCGTACTGGACGTCGGTTGGTCCGAGGCGCCGGCGGCGTACTGGCTGGCCGGGGTGACCGGTGACCCGGAGGATGCGTTCGACGGGTTCGGGCGGATCCGTCCGTACGCCGGTCACGGGACGTTCATCGCCGGAGTGATGCGGGCGATCGCGCGCAATGTCGAGGTCGTGGTGAAGAGCTACTTCACCGGCGCCGGTGCGATCTGGGAGTTCGACCTGGCCCAAGCGCTCGATGAAGTCCTCGACCTGGCGCCGGACATCATCAGCTTGTCGGCCGGGACCCGGACTCGTTTCGATCTGCCGTCGCTCGGGCTCGATGTGTTCATCCAGACGCGGCTGAATCGCGTCAATGGTTTGACCCTGGTCGCGGCCGCCGGAAACGAAGCCACCCGGGACTATTTCTGGCCGGCCGCGTTCCCCGAGACCGTGGGGGTCGGTGCGTTGGCAGCGAACGGGCGGGATCGCGCCTCGTTCAGCAACTTCGGTGGGTGGGTCGACGTGTACGCACCGGGCGAGGACCTGATCAACGCGTTCCTGACCGGCACCTACGAATGCACGGAACCGCCGAACGCCGGGGACGTGCGCGAGTTCGCCGGCATGGCGCAATGGAGCGGTACGTCGTTCTCGACACCGCTCGTCGCCGCATTGATCGCCGGCCGGATGTCGGTCACCGGTGAGAGCGCCAAGCAGGCCTCGGACGCGCTGCTCGCATTCGCACTGACCCAGCCGGAGCCGGGTGTCGGCCCAGTGTTGCGAGCGGGCGACGCACTCGGATCAATCTGAGCTCGGACGTGCGCTGACGCGGTGTGGACCGCCGGCCTGACCACCGGATTGTCCGCACCGCGTCAGCCCTCCCCCCTCACGCGCCTCCGTGCCGCATCCCCCCAGACGCAACTCGGAGACATCCCCCATTTGTGCGGAGTCGGCGGCCACGCACGGTGATACACCCGACGGCAGAGAAAATTCGGCTGTTGTGTCGGATGTGTGGGTTGATTGGTCGCCGCTGCGCGGCGGCTGGTCTGTTGCCGCCTGCGGCGGGGCGCGAACCGGTGTCCGGTCGCTCATCTGGTGTGCGCGACGGGGATGTGGTGGCGCGGTCTCCGGGCTGCGTGATCGTGCCAGTCGCGGCGGCGTGCCTCAAGGGCGCCTTCGGCGTCGCTGCGCGATCTTCGACCCTTGACCCACACCACCGCGACCAGGGAAATCGGCAGCTATTCCGGAGCCGCTCACCGGAGTGGTCGCACGGGCGGGGTGTGGTCACGGGAGTGGACTGTGGTGAGGCTGACGCTCGGGGTCCGTGCGGGGTGTGATTACGGGGGTGGACTGTGGTGGGGGTGGGCTGGGTCTTTCCGGAAGTAAATCTGCGGATAGCGACCAGGAAGTTCCGGAAAGACGGCGGCGGCCGTGGTCGGGCGCATCGAGTCGTGGCGAGTGGTTCGGGCCGGGTTTTCGAGTCGTGGATATCGGCGAAATTCGCCGCCGATTCCTGACCCGGATCCACGACTCGATCACCTGAACCCGGCTCGCGCGCACGACCTGAGCGCACAACAGCCATCTGCGGCCCCCGCCGAAGGCGGCAAACGGGCCAGTCGCCGCGAAGCGGTGTCCGCATCAACCCACACATCCGACACAAGAGCCGAAAATTCTCAGTTGAGTGGCGGCTGCGGATTCTCGCAGAGGAACGGCGCTCGACCGCTGCCGGAGTGGTAGTGGTACTCGGTGCCGGCGACCTTCAGGATCGTGCGGAACCCGGGGATCAGGGCCTGCGTGTAGTACATGCCCTTCTGCGGGCAGCCGAGGCTGCCGTCGCGCCAGGTGACCTCAGCCGCGCTGACCACGGTCACCTCGCCCGCGCCCACACTCAAGCGCTTGGCCAGGTCGGCCTTCGCCTGCTCGACCGGATCGGCCGGCAGCGTCGGCGGAGTTGTGGGCGGGGTCACGGGCGAGGTCGTGCCGGGTGGGGTCGTACTGGGTGGGACAGGCGGCTCGGGCGACTGTGGATCGCTGCTCGTGGGTGTCATCGACGGGTCCCCTCCGGCTCCAGATTCATTGCCGCACGCAACCATCAGGCCGGCCAGGACGGCGGTTGTCACTGCGGTAGTGACGAGTATTCTTACTCTGCGCATCACCATCACCTCCCAGAGTAGACGCCGGGCAAGTTCCATTCGTTGCAGATGTTCTTGCCGGGAAGTTGTTCAGGTGGTGTTTGCCAGGTGTCAGTGCTCCCGGTGAAGGATCCAGAGGACCATCCGCACAAGGGAGCCCTGCCATGCCAGTTGCACGTCGTTCCGTTCTTCGAGGGGCCGCCGCCGGTGCGGCGGGCGTCGGGATCGTCGGCACCGTTCCGACTCTCGCCGACGCGACGCCCTCGTCGCACCACAGCCCGTTCCCGCAGCACCGGCCGTTCCCGCCACTGCTGGACGACCCGAAGGGCATTCTCGCCCTCCCGGCCGGTTTCAAGTACCGGATCGTGACGCAGGCCGGCCAGACCACGCTGAAGAGCGGTCACCCGACGCCGACGCTGCACGACGGCACCGCGGTCTTCGACGGCGCGCGGCACAACACGTACACCCTGATCCAGAACCACGAGATCGGCGCCGACAACCCGCTCGGCGTACCGCAGATCGAGGGCACGGTCTACGACACGGGCGTCGGTGCGGCCGGCGGCTGCACGGTCATCTCGGTCGACCGCGACGGCAAGAACCTCGGTGAGTGGGTCGGTATCTCCGGCACGATCACCAACTGCGCCGGCGGCCCGACGCCGTGGGGCACCTGGATGACGTGTGAAGAGACCGAGAACAAGGCCAACGGGACCACCCGGCTGAAGGACCACGGCTACGTCTTCGAGGTCTGGGCAGACGGTAAGACCGCGCACCCGGTGCCGCTCAAGGCGCTCGGCCGATACGCCCACGAGGCCCTCGCGATCGACCAGGACCGCACTCACATCTACCTGTCCGAGGACGCTTCCGGCCCGAACGGGACCTTCTACCGCTGGTCCGCGCCGCGTGGCTACAAGCTCCGCTCGGACAGCTGGAAAGACCTGCAGGACAAGGACTTCGGTACGCTCGAGGCGCTCGCCATCCTGGGTGACGACGGCAAGCCGATCCCGGATGTCGCGTACCTGACCTCGGCCCAGCTGCTCCGGCCATTCCGCACCACCTGGGTGGCAGTGCCCGACCGCGACGGCGCCTCGGTGTCGGTCCGCAAGCAGTTCACCGACGGCCAGATCACCCGCGGCAAGAAGTTCGAGGGTGTCTACGGCACGAGCGAGGGCGTGTACGTCGTGAACTCGTTCGCCGAGTCCGGCACCGCCGATGTCCCGGCCGACGGCGTACCGCACGACGGCATGGTCTGGTTCTACAACTACGACGCCAAGACCATCCAGCTGGTCACGTACTTCCCGGAGAACGCCGCCGCGAACTCGCTGACGTCGAAGTACCAGGACCTCAACTTCGACGGCCCGGACAACGTGACCGTCACCCCGTGGGGCTCGCTGATCCTCGCCGAGGACGGCATCGGCGCGAGCCACGTGCTCAGCGCGACGCCGGGTGGTCCGACGTACGCGATCGCCCGCAACATGCTGAACGACTCGGAGTTCACCGGGCCGACGTTCTCGGACGACGGCAAGGTGCTCTTCGTCAACATCCAGACGCCGGGCATCACGCTGGCCATCACCGGCCCGTGGCGCGACTACCTCGGCTGAGCGCTGCCAACAGGGTGAGCGAGCGTTCGTCCGGTCCTACCCGCACCTCGTTCATCAGGTAGGAGAAGGCGGTCTCGTGGCTCGGCCAAGCGCCGTGCCGCGAGCCGCCGGCTCCGGCGTGACCGAAGGCGTCGGCCGGGCCGTCACCGGCCTGCAACTCGAATCCGGCGCCGTAAACCATCGGACTCCCCCACGTCGGCTCGATGCCACGCCGGATCTCCCGGCGACCGAGCGCGACTGTCTCCGGCTTGAGGATACCGTCACCTTCGCCCAGCAGTGAGGCGTAGAAGCCCGCCATCCCGCGCGCCGTCGCGTAGCCACCGACCGCGGCCAGCCCGGCGCTGCGGTATTCCTCGCTGTTCCAGATCTTCTCCGCGCCGGGCACCCACAGCGGATTGGGCCGGTTCAACTCCGACCAAGGCCCGTCGACGAGCACGCCCTCCGGCGCCACCATCGTCGCCGCCCGCCACTGCAGTTCCGCGGGGAGACCGATCCACACCTCGAGCTCCAGCGGTACGGCGAACTCGTCCGCGAAGAACTGCCCGACGGTACGACCGTCGACCCGCCGTACCAGCTCGTCGAGTAGCCAGCCCCAGGTCACCGCGTGGTACATGAACCCGGCGCGCGGATCGGCCGCCGGCGCCTGCGCGGCCAGGTGTGCTGCCATCAGGTCGTGATCGAGCAGGTCGGCGTACCCGGCCTCGACCCACGGCAGGCGGGCCTGGTGGGACAACACCTCGGCGATCGTGATCCGATCCTTGCCCTCAGCACCGAACTCGGGCCAGTAGCGGGCCAAGGGATCGTCCAGCCCGAGCTGACCGCGTTGCACCAGTAGGAGGATGCACGCGCTGGCGAGGCCTTTGGTTCCGGAGAACATCAGGTGGATGGTGTCCCGGTCCCACGCTCGGCCCGTCTCCGCGTCAGCGGTCCCGCCCCACAGGTCGACAACCAACTCACCCCGGTGGTACGCCGCGAACGCCGCACCCAGCTCACCCCGCTCGGTGAAGTTCCGCTCGAAGGCCTCGGCCACGGGCTCGAATCCCGGCGCTGTCCACATGCGGATGATAGTACCGATCATTCTTATCTAGGTCCAGCTCGGTACGCTGGGACGTGGAGGTGGTTGGACCATGCCGGTCAAGGCTGGGGAACGGTTGGATCCGGAGGCGACGAAGGCCCGGATCCTGAAGGCGGCGGCGGAGGTGTTCGGCCGGCGCGGGATCCACGCGACCGGGATCAACGAGATCGTCGAAGCCGCCGGTGCGTCCAAACTGACCATCTACAAGAACTTCGGATCCAAGGACGGTCTGGTCGAAGCGGTGCTTGCCGACCGCACCCACCGGGTCCGCGCCTGGCACAACGCAGCGGTCGCCGAAGCGCCGCCGGGCCGCGAGCAGATCCTGGCGGTCTTCGACCTGGTCGCCAGCTGGTACGCCGAAGCCGGGTTCCGCGGTTGCGCGATGATGAACGCGGCGACCGAGGACCGCGGTCAGGACGGCGCGCCGCGTCGCCTCGCGCGCGAACATCTGGCCTTCTACCGCGAGCTCTTCGAGCGTTTGCTGCTGGGCGCCGGAGCTCATGATCCCGGGCGGGCGGCGCGGCAGCTGGTCGTCGTACTGGAAGGCGCGACCCTCATCAGCGCGGTCGACCAGGATCCGGGGCTCGGCGCCGAGGCGCGGGAGATCGTGGAGACGCTGCTCGACTCGGCGCTCTGAGGACGACCAGGACACTTGCTCCGCCAACTCCGGCCGCGACGAGGAACGCGGCCGGGTAGCTGGCCTGCTCGGCGATAAGCCCTCCGAGTGGACCTGCCGCCATCACCCCGAGATCCCAGAACGACGTCATCACGCCCATGGAGACGCCAGGTCGCAGCCCACGCACGCGATCCAGCGTCATCGAGATGCAGGCGGGATAGACCAGCGCCAGTCCGACTCCGGCCAACGCGGTCGACAGCACCGCGATGACCGGCCCATCGGCCAGCGCGAGACCCACCAGCGCAACGATCGCGAGCGGTACGGTCGACGCTGCCACCACCCGACCGCCGTACCGGTCGACGAGCGGGCTGCCGGCGAACCGCGTGACCAGGAACGCCGCCGCGAACACGGCCAGCGCGATGTTGTCCACACCGAGGTCGTCGGCGCGCAATCGCAGTACGAGCAAGGCGGCCACCGTCCCGTAGCAGTAGGCAGCCAGGCCGATGGTTGCTCCGGGCAATGGAACGCCGACCGGCACCAAGTCGCGAGGCCGGCGGATCCGCACCAGCGGCTGACGCCGCTCTCGATCGGAACGGGTCGTCAGCACCACCGCCGCCGCCGCGAGCGCCAGCCCGACGACCACCCACCAGACCCGGTCACCGACGACCGTCGCGATCACCGGTCCGCCGGCCAGCCCACCCCACATCGACAACCCGAACCAGCCGGCCAATCGCCCGCGCTGCGCCGACCGCGTACCCGAGAGCACCCACGGCAGCGCCCCCGAGAACAATGCGGCCTCACCGGCACCCATCACCAGCCGTGCGACCAGCAGTAAGGCCAGGTCGGGCGCAAGCAGTTGCCCAAGGCCACCAACAGCCGCCAGCACGCCGCCCGTCACCACGACCGGCCGGGACCAGCCGGCATCAGCCAGCCAGCCAGCGAACGGCCGCCCGCACGCCGTCGCCGCGAACGCGATCCCGACCGCGGTTCCGCTCGCCAGCGCGCCGCCGCCGAACTTCGCCGGCACGTACGTCGGCAACGCCTGCAGCGCGGCACCGAACGCGAGGTACCCACACAGCACCGCGACCCACAACCGTCGTACCGGAACGCCGTTCATGGCTAGATAGTAATGATTGTTCTTATGTTTGTCAGGTGCACCACCCCGTGTGCGAGACTCAGGGGATGCCGATCGGACAGCACCTACTACTGGCTTTTCTGCTGACGTCCACGATCGCGATGATCACCCCCGGCCCCGACATGCTGTTCATCCTCGGCTGCGGAATGCGCAGCGGCCCGCGGGCCGGGCTGCTGGCAACGGCGGGCGTGGCGACCAGCGAGGCGGTGCATGTCACGGTGGCGGCGGCCGGGCTCGCCGCGCTGTTCGCGGCGGTACCGGTCGCCTTCACCACCATCCGGATCATCGGCGCGGCCTACCTGGTGTACCTGGGCGTGCAGATGATCCGGCACCGCAAGGACGACCCCGGCGCGGCGGACTCCACCGGTGCCCCGATGTCCGGGCGGAAGGCCTATCTCACCGGCCTGACCACGAACCTGCTGAACCCGAAGATGGTGACGTTCACCATCGCGTTCCTTCCGCAGTTCGTGGATCCGCAGCGCGGGCAGGTCTGGCTCCAGTTCGCCGTTCTCGGCGCGATCCTGATCGTGCTCGAGTTCCTTGTCGACGGAACGGTCGGTCTACTCGCCGGCCGGATCGGTCGCTGGCTGCGGACCCGTCGTACCGCCCGCCGTCGCATCGACACCGCCACGGGCGGGATCTTCATCGGCCTCGGCGTACGACTGGCCCTCCTGCGCTAGCTTTCTTTGCGTGACTGGGTGCCTGGCTGTGGTCGGCGTCATGGTGGCAGCCAGTGGTGGCTGACCCGACGATCGCGCCGAAGTCGCCTGACCTCCACCGGAACCGCGGATTGTGATGGCCTCCAGACCGCCTCTGTTTTGCTTTTAGCTGTCAGACCAGGCCGGAGCCGCCGGTCCAGGTGATCTTCTCGCCGGCCGACATCCGCTGAGGCTGCAGATTGTCGGTGGGCGCGGATAGGAAGGTGCCGTGAGATACGGCGTAATTCTTCCAGGCGGGACAGCAGTCGAGCAGCTCGAGCTGGCGGTGCTGGCCGAGGAGGCGGGGTGGGACGGGGTCTTCGTCTGGGAGGCGGCGTACGGCGTCGAGCCCTGGGGATTGTTGACGGCGATCGCGACCCGCACGCAGCGGATCCGGCTCGGCACGATGCTCACACCGTTGCCTTGGCGACGGCCGTGGAAGGTGGCGAGCCAGGTCGCGACGTTGGATCAGCTGTCGGCTGGGCGAGCGATCTTGGCGGTCGGGCTCGGTGCGGTCGAGACCGATCTGCCGGACACCGGCGAGGAGCTGGAGCTGCGGACCCGCGCGGCGATGATGGACGAGGGCATCGACCTGATCCGCGAACTGTGGGCCGGCCGCTCGAGCTATCACGGCCGGCACTACGACTACGAGTGTTCCCGCGACGATCTCGCCGAGGTGGGACGACCTGTCCAGGAGCGGATTCCGATCTGGGTCGTCGGCGCCTGGCCAAGACCCAAGTCGATGCGACGCGCCCTCCGCTGCGACGGCGTACTCCCTCAGTTTCCAGAAGGCCAGGAGTCCCCCGAAGAACTCCGTAACCTCCGCGCCTGGCTCGCGGATCACGGCGCCGCCACTCTGGACGTGACCGCCGAGGGAGAAACACCAGCAGACGACCCGACTGCCGCCGCGGCCATGGTTGTCCCGTGGGCCGACGCCGGAGCTACCTGGTGGCTGGAAACGCGCTGGGAGATGCCCCATCACAGTCCCGAACGTCTCCACCAGGTCCGCACCCGGATCGCCGCCGGCCCACCGTCAGCTGGCTATTGAGTTCCAGAACGTGCACTGGTGTTCCTTGGCCAGGTCGGCCGTGGTGATCTTTGTGGGGGCTAGCGACTGGACGTTTGCCTTGTGCTGGAAGGGCTGCCACTGCGGCAGGCCGGGACGGTTCGGGTTTCCGGTGCGGGCGAACTGGGTCCAGTAGCTGATCATCGTCGCGGCGAGCTCTTTCTGCGCAGGTGTCGTGGGGCCGGGGAGTTGCTCGTCGGCGAAGAGGTACTGGAGTTCGGCGCCATGGAACGCGCCGGTCGGGAAGTTGGGTTTCGGCAGCGTGCTGAACCACGGCGCGCTCTCGTCGGCGAACTCGTACGCATACAGCGGTGTATGTACCGCGAGCGCCCGGTCGCGATCGAGGACCGGACACCCCCACGCCCAATCGGTGACGACGGCCGACAACGCCTCGCCGGCCGAATGGAACTGGTCGACGGGATAGCGGGCCAGGATCCGTTTGGCATCCGACTGGTTGAACAGCGTGTGGACTTCTTCGCTGTAGCTGGCCGGGGTCGTCACCTGACCGGTCGCGGTCTCAATTGCTGCGGTGAACAGGCGGTGCTCGTCGCGCGTGGTCCCCTGGATGATCGGGACGTGGTTATAGCGGCCAGTTGCGAAGGCGCGCTCCGGGCTGAGCGGAAGGACACCACCGCCAACGGTGGGTCCTGAGCCGACACCGTCGTCCGACCACTTGGCAAGTTCGGCCGTCGGCTTGGCCCGCAGACAGGCCGCAGCGGTCGCCGGGGCGGAGCAGCCGACCTTTGCCGCGACATCGAGGCCGTGCTGCTCGCGCTCGGAGCGTGGCAGCGGAAACCAGGTCGGCGGTCCGGGCGACCATTTCCGCCCGGTGCATTCAGCGCTCTGCACGATCGCCTTCTGGAACAGTCCGGCAGATCCCGGCGAGGCCAGATGAGAGCAGACGCTCGTACCGCCAGCGGATTCACCGAAGATCGTGACATTGCCGGCATCGCCGCCGAACGCCGCGGCATTGCGCTTGACCCATTGCAACGCAGCCTGCTGGTCCTCGAGACCGAAGTTGCCCGAGAGCTGCCGGGCTTGGCCGTGGTCGAGCGCCGGATGCGCAAGGAAGCCGAAGATTCCGAGCCGGTAGTTGGGGCTGACCACGACGACCTGACCGCTGTTCGCCAACTGCTGCGCGTCGTACAGGCTGCCGGCACCGCTGATGAATCCGTTGCCATGGATCCACACCATCACCGGCAGTTTGCGTCCGTTGCTGTGGAGCGGCGTCGTCACGTTGAGGTAGAGACAGTCTTCGGTTGTGCTGGCCGGGTCGATCAGCCCTTCGGCCTGGGCGCAGCGGTTCCCGGGCTTGGTGGCGTCACGGATGCCGATCCAGGACGCGGCCCGGTGCGGCGACGCCCAGCGGAGCGCGCCGACCGGCGGTGCGGCATACGGAATTCCTTGGAAGAGCCTGGCCTCCGCGGTGAGCTTGCCTCGTACCGCGCCGGCGTCTGTCGAGACCACGACGGCCGCGGGAGTTTCCGACGTACCGGGGTGGTTGGTCGCGGCTTCTGTTGCTCCTCCGCAGGCCGCTGCCGAGCCCGAGAGCAAGACCGCGGTCAGAAGTGCTCCGAGCCGGCGAGGAAGGTCGATCCGCGGCCGTCGGCGACCCGGTCGGTCGTGGTGGTCCTGCTGTTCCATATCGGTGCTCGCATCCTTGGTCATATTCGTGTGTTGGTCACACTAATATAAAGTGTAAGGTACACACGAAGTCAACCCAGCCCGGGCCGAAGGAGCCGATCTGATGTCGCCGACCGACGATGCGCACCTGCCTCCGGGGCTCGTGCTGGCCTGGGGCGAGCCCGCCAAGTCGAACAAGCTCGGCCGGAAGCCGACGCAGAGTGTCGAGCAGATCGTCGACGCCGCTCTCGAGCTGGCTGATGCCGACGGATTCGCCGCGTTGTCGATGCCCAAGCTCGCCCAGAAGCTCGGGCTGACCGCCAACGCGATCTACCGGTACGTCCGGTCGCGAGATGAGCTGCTGGTACTCCTCGGTGACGCGGCCTGGGGTCTACCACCGGACCTGGTCGGCCACGAACCCGAGGCCGCCGCCCACAGACGGACGCAAGCCCATCCAGTTCCCGGCGTTGACGGGGTTGCGGGACACGATCCGACCGGCGATCGAGCTGACCGTGCTGTCCACCAGACGGCACAGGACTGGCGGGCCGCGGCGACCAGCTGGACACAGGCGATGGTCGATCGGTGTGACGTGCACCCCTGGCTTTGCGATCTACCGATCCGCGGCGCGCCGGTGACGCCGAATCTGCTCGGCTGGGCAGAGGCGATCCTGAAGGTGCTCACCGGCGCCGGACTGAGTCCGAGCGAAAGCTTGTCGTGCGCGTTACTGCTGGACGGCTACGCGCGACGAATCGCCGCCGCGCGCCGCGACGTCCGCGAGAGCGCCACGACCTCCGTCGACCCGGCCGCGGTGGCACGATTCCTCGAACCTCGCCTGCATGACCTGGGCTATTCGGTCCTGGCCACCCTGATGTCCGGCAACGACTACACCGACGAGGTCCACGACGACGACATCACCTTCGGCCTCAACCGAATCCTCGACGGCATAGCCGCACTGATAGCCCACAAACACCCACCCCACTAACAAACGCCAACAACCACAGCTCAGACATCCCTGCTGCGGTGAGGTCAGCGGAAGTCTCGGGAAGGGGACTTGGTGGCTAGGGGGAGGCGTTGGAGGTGGTCGGCGGAGAGGTTGGTGACTTGGCCGGCCCGCTCTACCCGGCCGCGGATGATGAGGGCGGTGGCGTTGCGGGCTACGGCGGCGTGGCGGTGCCAGCAACCTTTGGTGATGACGATGTTGGCCATGCCGGTTTCGTCTTCGAGGTTCATGAAGGTGACCCCGGAGGCGGTGGCGGGGCGTTGGCGATGGGTGACCACGCCGGCGACCCGGACCCGGGAGCCGTCGGGGACCTCGCGGAGCTGAGCGGCGGAGAGGATGCCTTCGGCGCGGAGTTGCTCACGGACGCGCTGGATCGGGTGGCTGGTGGTGGTGATCGACGTGGACCACAGGTCGGCCATGTCGGTCTCGATGTCGCTCATCCCGGGCAGGGTGGGTGGTGGACCGGCGGCGGTGATGCCGGCCAGTTGACCGGGCCGTTCCTCGGCGGCCCGGCCGGCTTCCCAGATGGCCTGGCGACGATCCAACCCGAAGCACTCGAACGCGTCAGCGGTGGCCAGCGCCTCGACTTGCGCGGCGGTGATCCCGGTACGACGAACCAGGTCGGCCATCTCGGTGAACGGTCCACCGCGCTCCCGCTCCTCGATGATCAGCTTCGCGCCCTTCTCCCCGATCGTGCGCACCTCGGACAACCCGAGCCGAACCGCGAACGCGCCGTCGCGACGGTGCGGGGTGGTATCGGCCGACGCCTTCGGATCGAACGGACCGACCAGCGGCTGCGGATCCCTCAGACACTCGTCCGATCCGGTCGGCCCGGTCAGCTCCTGCCCGTCGATCACCTGCTCGAGCCCGGCGTCGACACCCGAGAGATGCAGGTGCGGCCGTCGTACCTCCACACCGTGGCGGCGGGCGTCGGCGACCAGCGACTGGGGTGAGTAGAACCCCATCGGCTGAGCCCGCAGCAGCGCGGCCAGGAACGCGGCCGGATAGTGCAGCCGCAGCCACGTGCTGGAGTAGACCAGCAGGGCGAAGCTGATCGAGTGCGACTCGGCGAACCCGAAGTTCGCGAAGGCTTCGATCTTGGCGTAGATCTCGTCGGCCAGGTCGCCGGTGATCCCGTTGCGCGCCATCCCGGCGTACAGCTTCTCCTTCAGCGACGAGATCCTCTCGATCCCGCGCTTGGACCCCATCGCCCGGCGTAGCAGGTCGGCCTCGTCGCCGTCGATCTCGCCGACCGCCATCGCCATCTGCATCAACTGCTCCTGGAACAGCGGCACGCCCATGGTCCGTTGCAGCACCGGCTCGAGCTTCGGGTGCAGGTAGGTGACCGGCTCCTCCCCGGTCCGGCGGCGAATGTACGGATGGACGGCGCCGCCCTGGATCGGGCCCGGCCGGATCAGCGCGATCTCGGTGACCAGGTCGTAGAACTTCCGCGGCTTCAACCGTGGCAGCGTCGCCATCTGAGCCCGCGACTCGACCTGGAACACACCCACCGAGTCGGCCCGGCAGAGCTGGTCGTAGACCCCGGCCTCCTCCTTCGGGATCGTGTGCAGCAACCACGACTCCCCCAGCCGCTCGCGCACCATCTCCATGCAGTACTGCAACGCGGCCAGCATCCCGAGCCCGAGCAGGTCGAACTTCACCAACCCCATCCAGGCACAGTCGTCCTTGTCCCATTGGAGCACCGTGCGGTCCTCCATCCGGGCGTGCTCGATCGGCACGACCTCCCCCACCGGACGCTCCGTCAGCACCATCCCACCGGAGTGGATCCCCAGGTGCCGAGGAAACTTCAGCAACTCGCTCGCCATCTCCACCACCCGCGGCGGGATGTCGTGCTCGGTCGAGGTGACCTCCGGACTCCATCCGTCCACCTGCTTCGACCACGCGTCCTGCTGCCCGACCGAATACCCCAAAGCCTTCGCCATGTCCCGAACGGCGGACTTCGGCCGGTAGGAGATCACATTCGCCACCTGGGCGGCGTTGCGGCGGCCGTACTTCTCGTAGACGTGCTGGATCACCTCCTCACGGCGATCCGAGTCGAAGTCGACGTCGATGTCCGGCTCCTCGGCCCGGGTGGTGGCGAGGAACCGCTCGAACGGCAGGTTGTAGAGGATGCTGTCCACCGCGGTGATCCCGAGCGCGTAACAGACCGCCGAGTTCGCCGCGGATCCCCGACCCTGGCAGAGGATCCCCTGCTCGTGCGCGAACCGGACGATGTCCTCCACGATCAGGAAGTACCCCGGGAACTCCTTCTCCTCGATGACGGCCAGCTCCCGCGTCAGCCGCTCGTAGGCATCCGGCCGCTGCTTACGCGTCCCGTACCGCTTGGCGGCGCCCTCGAAGGTGAGGTGCCGCAACCACGACATCGGGGTGTGCCCGGCCGGCACGTCACGCAGGGGCAGCTTGGGCTTCGCCCGCGCCAGGTCGAAGGACAGTTGGTCGGCCAGTGTCACCGAGCGCGCCACTGCTCCGTCGTACCGGTGGAAACGGGCGGCCATCTCCTCCCCCGATCGCAGGAACGCCATCCCGCTCGGCGGCAGCCAGCCGTCCATCGCGTCCAGGTCGCGCCGCGCCCGGACCGCGGCCAGCGCACCGGCCAGCTTGTGCTGGGCCGGGGTGGCGTAGTGAACGTTGTTGGTGGCAACTATCGGCAGACCGCGGTCGGCGGCCAGGCCGGCCAGGATCCGGTTCCGGGTGGTGTCGGCGGGCAGGTGATGGTCGGTCAGCTCGACCACCACCCGGTCCTTGCCGAACAACCCGGTCAGCCGGTCCAGCTCACGCCCGGCGGCGGCCGGGCCGTCGGCCTGCCCGCCCAGCTCCAGCGCCTGCCGGACCAGACCCTTCCGGCAACCGGTCAGGATCATCCAGTAGTCACGTCCCTCGGCGGCCAGTCGCTCCAGGTCGTAGACCGGTTTGCCCTTCTCACCGCCGTCCAACTGCGCCTCGGTGATCTCGCCGGCCAGCTTGTGATATCCCTCTTGGCCCTCCGCCAGCACCAGCAGGTGGCTGCCCTCGGGATCGGCCACGCCGTTCTGCGGACCGGTCAGCCCGAGCGACAGCTCCGCTCCGAAGACCGTGGGCAATGAGTACGCCCCGGCTGCCTCAGCGAACCGGGCCGCGCCGTAGAAACCGTCATGATCGGTCAACGCCAACGCGTGCAGCCCCTGCCGAACCGCGGCCTCGACGAGATCCTCCGGTTGCGAGGCGCCGTCCAGGAAGGAGAAGTTCGAATGCGCGTGCAGCTCCGCATACGGCACTGCACGCTCAGGACGCCGTACGACGTCTGGCACGTACGGCCCGCGGTGCTGCGACCAGGCCGGGCTGTCCCCACCGTCGGCCGTCACCGGCCGGTCGCCGTGGCTCCCCGGCCGAGACCGATCCGACAGCTTCCGCTCCAGCTCCGACCACTTGATCGGCGGATTGTTGTAGCCCATCGCGCACCTCCCGTCCGCCTAAATTAGAGCATATGTTCGAGTGCCCCTCCAAACCTTCCGACGCGGTGAACATCGCCGTACTGTTGTGAACATGAGTGTTCGCCTCGCTCCTGTCACCGGTACAGCGACGTCGATGCCTGTTCTCGATATCGCGGCGGCTGTGCTCGCCAAGGATCCGGCGGCCTCGTTGGGCCAGATCGCTGTTGCCGCGGGGATCGGGCGGACGACGTTGCACAAGCAGTTCCCGACCCGGTACGACCTGCTGGTGGGGGTTGCGTCGCGGGCGCTCGACATCAGCGAAGCGGTGATTTCTGCTGCGCCGGCCGACCCCGATCCGCTGCGTCGGATGGTCGTCGACCTGCTGCCGTTCGGTGCCTATCTGACCTTGCTGACGGCACAACCCGAGGTCTTCGCCGACGACACCATCACGTCGCGGACCGATGCGCTGACCGCGCCGATCGCGGCGATCGTGGCCGGCGCCGGGACCCCCGGCGTACCCGATTGGTGGCTCGTCCGGTCGCTGCATGCGCTGCTGTTCACCGCCTGGGATCTGGTTCAAGCCGGCTGGCTCGCGCCTCGTGACGCACCTGAGCTGGTCCTGTCGACGTTCACCGGAGGAGTGCTGACGCGATGACCGAAAGTTCTGTGCTCGAAGCGTTCTGGGCCCGGAAAGGGCCGGAAGACCCGTTCCCGATCTATGAACAACTCCGCGCGGGTGGGCCGATGGTCGGTTCCGGTCTGGAGTGGGCGACGACCGATTACGCCACCTGCAACACGATCCTGCGCGACCGGCGCTTCGGGGTCCGGCCGGCGGGTGACCCCGGACCGACGTCGGAGGACACCTCGGGCAATACCCTGGACCTCGGTTTCCTCGAGCGCGAACCACCGGATCACACCCGGTTGCGGCGGCTTGCCGCGCCGGCGTTCCGGCCGAAGATGATGGCCGGGTACGCCGAGCGGATCGCGGACTTCACCCGTGACCTGATCACCGGCATCGAGCGCCGTGCCGCGGCCGAGCCGGACCGCCCGTTCGACTTGATCGCCGACTTCGCCGCACCGCTCCCGATCGGCGTCATCACAACACTGATGGGCATTCCGGACGCCGACGTCGACCGACTGTCCCGCCACGGCACGGTGGTCGGATCAGCATTGTCGGGCATCTACACACCGGCCGAAGCGGCCGCGCTGGCCGCGGCGAACGCCGAACTCTACGAACTCTTCAGCGAGCTCATTCCGCTGAAGAAGGCGCACCCGGGCGACGACGTGATCAGCTATCTCGTCGCTGCGTCACCGGACGGGATCACGCCGTACGAACTGCACACGACTGCGCGGCTTCTGCTGATCGCTGGGTTCGAGACGACCGTCAACCTGATCGGCAACGGAATTGCCGCCCTGCTCGATCACCCGGCTCAATGGGAGCTGCTCCGTGCCGAGCCGGGGCGTGCGGCCGCTGTCGTGGAAGAGGTCCTGCGGTATGCGCCGCCGGTGCAGAGTACGAGCCGCATCGCGCACGAGCCGGTGTCCGTCGCGGGCGTCGATCTGCCGCCGGACAGCTGGGTGCTGCTGCTCCTCGCCGCGGCCAACCGGGATCCCCAGGTCTTCAGCGATCCTGCCGTCTTCGACATCACGCGTCCCCGGCAGGCTGAGCATCTGGCCTTCTCGAGCGGCATCCACTACTGCCTGGGAGCCCCACTGGCCAGGCTGGAGGCCCAGATCGCGTTCGCCGAACTCGCGACCAGAATCCCGAAGCTGCGCCGACCCGAACCCACCAGCGACGACAAGCCGAGTATGCGGGCGTCGAGAGTCATCCGCGGATACGCCAAGCTGCCGCTCCTGGTCAGTTGATTCAGAGTGGTCCTAGTACGTCCGGTACGGCGGCGCGGAGCTCGAGGTCGTCCAGGACGGTGAGCAACTGCTTCTCTTCGTAGCGGAAGTGGTTCTCCATGATTGCGGCCACGCCTTCGAGGTGACGTTCCAGTTCCGTCGGGGTTGCCGAGCGATCGACCGCATCACGCAGCCCTTGGAGCAGGTGCTCGATCATCGAGTGGTCCTGGGTGAGCGCGCGCAGGACAGGTGCGAGCTGTGGGTGCGCGGCTTCGATGGCGGGGAAAAGCGCGCGATCCTCGCCCCGATGATGTCCGTCGAGCGCAGCGCAGAACCCATGGCAGTAGAGCAGCAAGTCCCGGCTCGCCTCCTCACTCGGCGCCCCGGCACGTACGGCGTCCCGGGTGACCTGCAGAGCTTCCCGAATGCGACTGTGCACCCGCCGAAGCTCAGTGCCCCAGGCAACAATCCTGTCCGTCTCCCCCTCGATCACCCGAGAATCCTAAGCGGTCCGCGGCTCAGGCCGGGAATGTTGCGCCGACCAAGCGTTCTGACAGCTCCCAGAGCTTGCGGCCGTCCGTCGGGTCGGCCAGTCGGCTGTACATCGGCTCCTCTGCCGGCAGTCCGCCGAGGTGCCGGAATCCCTTTGGACCGTACAACCGACCGCCCTTCGCGTCGGGGCTCGTCGCCGCGTAGACGGCCGGCAGCGCTGCGGACTCCGCCGTACCGAACAGCAATCCGAGGCGCGACATCGCGCGGATGCCCCGCACCGCGATGGTGTCCTTCGGACGGCCCATCTCGGGCTGGGCAGCCAGCAGATTCGTCGGAGAGATCCCCGGGTGCGAGAGGTTGCTCCGGATCCCCCACTCCTGCGCAACGCTGCGGCGATGGAGCTCCATCGCGAACAAACCAAGAGCGATCTTGGAGTGACTGTACGACCTGAATCCGTGGTAGCCCTTCTCCCAGTTCGGGTCGTCCCAGTTGATGCCGTTCTGGTTCGCCGACAGGCTGACCTGGCTGGTCACGTGCGCCTTGCCCCCGCGCAGCAGCGGCAGCAACTGCGCCGTGAGCGCGAAGTGACCGAGGTGGTTCGTCGCGAACTGCAACTCGAAACCGTCCTTGGTGACCTGGCGGGTCGGCGGGGTCATCACCCCGGCATTGTTGATCAGGACGTTGATCGGCCGACCTTCCTGCCGCAGTTCATCGGCGAGAGTGGTCACCGAACTCAGCGACGACAGGTCCAATGCCCGAACGGACACCTTCGCCCCCGGCGTCTGCTCCCGGATCCGCTGCGCGGCCGCGCCGCCCTTGGTCTCGTTGCGGACCGGCATCATCACCTCGGCGCCGGCCCGGGCGAGACGCGCCGCGATGTTGAACCCGATCCCGTCACTCGCACCCGTGACGAGCGCGAGGGTCCCGGTCAGATCCGGAACACTGATGTCGAGAGAGCTGCGTGGCATGGAGAAAACTCCTCTGCTGAGCGTGCCGCGTCCGCATGACCGGCGCTGTAACGCCATCGTCGGCTGTTCGCGAAGCCGTATTCAGTGCTGGCCTAACCACGGCTCAGCAAGCCGTGGCTAAAAGGATTGGCCGGTACGGCGGGTGAGTTGGTACCGTGCCGGGGTCCGTGACATCACAGTTGGAGGTGAGGCCCCGATGAACGCTGAAATGCGGTGGGTGCTCCCCCTCTCGTGGTCACGGGCGGGCGATTGACGTAGGTGTCATCGGGAGCGCCGTCAAAGCTCCCGAAAGGAAACACCTATGAACTCTTTGCCTTTCAGTCCGGGCGTCGGTGCCCACGCGGTGACGATCTCGCGCGTCGCGGACAACCAATGGCACGCGATCGAGAACGACCTGGTCGTCGGCCGTGGTCACGCCTCCCGCCGGCTCGACGGCCGGACCTTCCTCAGCATCGACACCTGGCGCGATGCCGTCTTCGACCGGCTCGCGGCCGCGATGGTGGTCGACCAAGCGGCGCCGCGATACACGGTGGTGGATGTTGCGGATCGCGACCTCACGGCCAGTTGGGTACGCGCGGGATTCGTCCCCTGGCGCAGTGAGTCGGAGTTCGTCGTACCGACGCGATCCGAGCCCGCGGTGATGCCGACCGGAGTGGTCATCGCAGCCGCTGACGAAGCTCCGCTGCGTGAGTTGGACCAGGCTGTTCGCGCCGAGGTCGAGTCCAGCGTCGGCTGGGAACGGATGCCCGCGGAGGTGCTGCCTTGGCAGGGTGGAACGCGGCCGATGGACCCGACGAAGTACACGGTCGCGGCGCGGGATGGTCAGTACGTCGGATTGGTCCGGGTCGCGACGATGACCCGGCGGCCGCGGATCGGTCTGGTCGCGGTGCTCGCTGCTGAGCGGCGGCACGGGATCGGTCGGGCGTTGCTGACTCACGCGCTGAGTGAGCTGCACCGCTCCGGCTTCGAGCTGGCCACGGCGGAGGTCGACGAGACGAACACGGCCGCGATGGCGATGTTCGAGCAGCTCGGCGCCCGTCGTACGGGTCGCAGTGTCGAGCTGGTCAGCCGGACCCAGGAGGTCTGACCATGCCCAAGACAGCAGGCGGTATCGAGGTCGAAGGCACTGTCATCGAGTGCCTCCGCAACGCCAACTTCCGGGTCGAACTCACCAACGGCCACAAGGTCCTCGCCCACATCAGCGGCAAAATCCGGAAGAACTACATCAAGATCCTCCCCGAAGACCGGGTCCTCGTAGAACTGAGCCCCTACGACCTGACCCGAGGCCGAATCACCTTCCGCTACCGAAACTGACACCACCCGGGTGGTGCGATGAGTGGCGGGAGGCAGACCGGACACCGCTATTGCTGCCGCCTTCGGCGGAGGCGCTGGGCAGCCGCCGCGGAGTGGGTCCGTTGTGTGTGCCATATCCCTCATGGGGGTGTTGGCTCAAGACTAGAACATGTGTTCGATCAGGGGTTAATCTGAAAACATGCTTGGTCGGTTCACGGTTCGCGCGGCCGACGACGGATCTGATGGGTTCGGCGTCTGGGACGGTGCGGTCAACGGGTGGCGTGCGTTCGGTATCGAGACGGAGAAGGAGGCACACCGGGTAGCGTCCGATCTCGACGTACAGTACGACGCGCACGGGCCGCGACCGGCCGACGCCGTTCGGAGGGTGGAGCCGGCGCAGCGGGTGCAGCGGGCCGAGTGGTCGACCGGAGAGCTCGACTACTGGATCCGCGACAACGGCGAGTGGCTCGGCCGGGTCCGGTACGAGGACGGTCGCATCGTCTGGATCCCGGGCTCCGACCTCAGACCCCTCTGACCCCTGGACCCCGGCACCGCTGGACCCCGGCACCGCTGGACACCTGCTCCTTTCCGGAGCAAAAACCGCGCTATCCGCGCGAAAGTCTCCGGAAAGGCCGACACCGGGAGGTCAGCGCGGCCGAATCTCCGGCGGCTGGGGCCGGTCGCCGGGCTTGTCACCAGGCTTGTCACCGGGTTTGGGTCGGTCGGAGTCCGGTCCGTTGAGCATCTTCTCGGGTGGCGCGACGAAGTTGCGGTCCGGGAGGCCGCGGAGGCCGCCCTGCATGGCGGTCTGCCAGAGCGGTCCGGCCGTCCCGGAGCCGGTCGGGTCGGAGATGTCCTCGCCGTTCAGGGTGTGGCCGTACATCAGGTTCCGGTACGGGAGGGTCGCGTCGGCGACCACCGCGGCGGCGGCGAGGTTCGGTGTGTAGCCGGCGAACCAGACGGCCAGGTTCTGCTGGATGGTGCCGGTCTTGCCGGCCATGTCCCGGTTGCCGAACCGCAGCCGCCCGCCGGTCCCGCCCGGGTCCATCACCGCGCTGAGCACCCGGTTCACCCCGTCGGCGACCTGCGGGGAGATGGCCTGCTTGCAGTCGAACTGCGGGGTCGGGAGGTACTTGCCCGCCTTGTCCCGCACCGACGTGACGACCAGCGGCGTGCAGTACTTGCCGCGGGCCGCGAACGTCGCGTACGCGTTCGCCAGCATCAACGGCGTCACGTAGTCGACGCCCAGCGTCATCGACACGACCTGGCCGAGCGGCTGGCCGTTCTGCGCGTTGTACATCCCGAGCTTGGAGGCGATCCGCGCGATCGGGCACAACCCGGTGCGCTGCGACAGTTGCAGGAAGTAGGTGTTGGTCGAGTACCGGGCTGCCTCGACCATGGTGAGATCACCGCTGCGGGTCGAGTTCTTCGGGGTGTAGTCCGGGTCGTACGTCGTTCCCGAGCACGTCCTGAACTTTTTCCGGCTGAGATCGATCTGCTCCGGCGAGTTGATCCGGTAGTCGATCGCGAGACCCTTCTGCAGGGCCGCGGCGATCGTGAACGCCTTCATCGTCGACCCGTTCTGGAATCCGCCGTACCCACCGGCGTAGGACTTCTCGACGTTGTAGTTGTAGTTGGTGTGGTTGCTGCCGTTGCCGTACGGCTTGCTCTGCACCATCGCCTTGACCAGGCCCGTACCGGGCTCGACCATCGTGATCGCCGCGATCGCCGTGTCCGTCGGCTTGCTGTGTTTGGCGATCGACGCCTGCGCGGACGCCTGCATCCGCGGATTGATCGAGGTCCGGACGGTCAGGCCGCCGGTCTTCAGGTAGTGGTCACGATCCTTCACAGTCGCCCCGAGAGACGGGTTCTGCAGGAGCTTGGAGACGACGTACTCACAGAAGAACGGGTACCGCGAGCTGGCGCAGCCGTTCGGCACCGGCTCGACCTTGCTCAGGTCGATCACCGGCGTGTGCTGGGCCACCCGAGCCTGGTGCGGCGAGATCACGCCGAGCTCGTCCATCCGCCGGATCACCACGTCCCGCCGGGCCTTCGCGCGGGCCAGGTTGTTGGTCGGGTCGTAGCCGGTCGGGTTCTTGACCAGGCCAGCCAGCAGGGCAGCCTGCGGCAGCGTGAGTTTGTCGGACGTGGTCCGGAAGTAGTGCTGCGCAGCGGCCTGCAGCCCGTACGCGCCGTCGCCGAAGTTCACCAGGTTCAGATAGCGCTCGAGGATCTCGTCCTTGGACAGGTCGCTCTCGATCGCGATCGCGTACCGCAGCTCGGTCAGCTTGCGCTGGTACGAGACCTCGGTGGCCTGCCGGCGTTCCTCAGCGGTCCTCGCCTTCTCGACCAGGCTCAGCTTCACGTACTGCTGGGTGATGCTCGATCCGCCCTGCTGCACCTCGCCCTCGCTGGAGTTGCGGACCATCGCCCGCAGCGTGCCTTTCAGGTCGAGCGCGCCGTGGTCGTAGAACCGCGAGTCCTCGATCGCGACGATCGCCTTCCGCATGATCGGGCTCATCCTGCGCAGCGGCACCGGCACGCGGTTCTGCTCGTACAGCGTCGCGATCACCGTGCCGTCCGAGGCCAGGATCCGGCTCCGGATCGCGAGCGGATCGACCTCGAGCTGCTGCGGCAGATCCTGCACGGTATCGGCCAGCTCGGCCGCGCCACGCCCGGCGAAACCGGCGAACGGAACGGCGAGTCCCGCCGCCAGCGCGCCCGACAGCACACTCACGCCAAGGAACGTGATCAATGCTCGGGCCTTGCGACCGCCCCTGCCGGTTCGCATACCTCCAGGCTAGAGCAGTGGCGTGTCACCCGACAGACCTGAATTGATTGCCTTGATCAACTGTGGCCGCAACTCCCTGGCGGTGATGACCGCGTCGACCGATCCGACCTCGGCCGCGCGCTGGATGCTGTGCACCCGGTCGAACTCGACCGCGACCTCGGTGAGCTTCTCGGCCCGTACGACGGTTCGCACCTCGGAAAGCTCCGTAGCCAAGGCGGCCCGCTCCGCACCGGTCGCCGAACGAACCCGCTCGGCCAGCGCCGCCACCCGCGGATCGGCCGCCGTCCGCGCGTCCACCTCACCCGCGAACACGACCGCCGCCGCCGGCGCGCCACCGAGCACCGAGGCGAACGAGCCCTCGATCGCCAGCACCGTCATCGACGGGTTCAGCGACTTGGAGAAGACCACGAACGCGCCACCGTGGTACCGCGACACGACACAGAACACGATCGGGCCGCGGAAGTTCACGATCGCGCGACCGATCTCCGCGCCGTACTCGAGCTGCAGGTTGCGCATCGAGTCCGGTGAGCCGTCGAAGCCGGACAGGTTCGCCAGGACGACGAGCGGCCGGTTCCCGCTGGCCGCGTTGATCGCGCGGGCCACCTTCTTCGACGACCGCGGGAACAGCGTGCCGGCCGTGTACACGTCCGGCCCGTCAGCGGGCGGGAAGCCCCGGCGCGGCACGGACTTGGATTCGATCCCGACCAGACAGACCGGGTAGCCGCCGAGCCGTGCGTCCTGGACGACGGCGGTGTCGGCGTCGGCCATCCCGGCCCAGCGCTCCAGCACCGGGTGGTCGAGGTCGGTGACGGCCCGCATCAGCGTGCGGATGTCGAACGCCTTCTTGCGATCCGGGTTCGTGGCCGCCGAGAAGATCTCGCCGACCGTGGTGAAGTCGCTGCCAGGGACGTTGTGCGGGTACGACGAGACATCGCGATCCATCGGGTCCGACGTCTCGGCCCGCCGCGGACCCGGCTCCCCCGGTACGACGTACGTGTGGTCGTAATGCAGCATCAGGACGTCTCGCGCGCCCTTCAGGTCGGGCGCCCAGTACTGCGCCTGCCCGTTCGGGCCCATCACCCGGTCGTAGCCACCGATGCCGAAGTTGTCCTCGGCGGAGACGCTGCCGGAGAAGTCGAGGGTCTGCTTGCCGGTCAGCACCATCGCGCTGTCCGGCGTCATCACCAGGATGCCCTTGGTGTGCATGAGCATCGTGGCCTCGGCGTTCCAGTACGGCTGGGCGCCGACGTTGATCCCGGCGACCACGATGTTGATCTCGCCGCCGGCCTGGGTGAACTCGACGATCCGCTTGAGCGCCTTCGCGACCCAGTCCATGTTCTCGGTACCGGAGTCCATCGAGATCCGGGCACCGGCCGACAGTGAGTACCACTCGACCGGCACTCCCATCCGCTCGGCCAGGTCGAGTGCCGCGATGATCCGCGCGCACTCCGGCTCCGCCACGGCCCCGAGGGCCATCGTCGGGTCGCCACTGAGCGCCACCCGGGTGACACCGTCGGGGTACCGCTCGGTCGGCGTACTCACGACGCCGAGGATGATGCCCGCCTTGTTCAGGCCGCGCGGCCGCTCCACCGGGACCAGGTTGCCGCTGTCGTCCAGGTCGTGCTCGACGAACGAGCCGCCCGCGCCGGCCACCATGCCGCTGACCTCGTACGGGTAGATCGTGTTGCGGCGGCGCGACCGCTGCACCTTCTGGGCATAGTCGTCCAGCGGCATCAGCCGTCCGGTCGGCGGCTGCTCCACCGACACCACGACCCCGGCGCCGTGTTGGTAGTAGAACCGGGCCGCGACCGGGTTGATCGTGCCGTCCGGTGCCGCGACGTCGCCCTGGACCAGGACCTCCTCGATCCCGGCTCCGGCGGTGAGCGGCGCGATGTTGCGCTGCAGCGCGGTCACCTCGTCGACCTGCGCCTCGACGACCGGCCAGATCTGGACCCAGACGTGGTTCATGTCGAGCTTGGCACCGGCCGCGCCGCGCTCGGTCCGGGCCCGGCGGATCGCCTCCAGGCAGTTCGCGATCGCCCGCTCCGCGTGCGGCAGCGAGGTCACCTGCCCGTCCTCGTCGCGGACCACGGCGAACTGACGGACCTGGGCCAGCGCGACCAGCCGCTGGTCGGCCGCGTTCTCCCGGGCGACGCAGTAGTAGAGCAGGACGTCCTCAGGACCCTCGAGCCGGGTGATCCGGAAGTCGCGCAGCCGCCACAGGTTCAGGCGACGGCCGACCATCGGGTGTACGCCGCGGACGTTGTCGTCCTCGGCCACCGATCCTCCGGCCGGGCGATACGTGAAGTACGAGACCTGCCGGTCGTGGCCCGGCGCGATCGCCACCGAAATCCGTCGTACCCGCTGGGCGATCGGCAGCGCGGCGACCATCCGGCGGAACCGGTCGGACGCTTCTTGCTGCGACTCCGGCAATTCCGGGCCGGACAGGTAGAGCTCGACGACCGCCTCGTTCCCAGCCGTACGAGCGTCGACCCGCTCGGTGAGCGCCCGCGAGAGCGCGCTGTCCGGATCGGCGAGCTCGTCCACCGTCCCGACGGTCGTGATCAGGTGCGTCGGCCGGTCGTCGACGCTGTAGTCGGCGGTCGCGAACGGCCGGCCGTCGACCGCGAACTCGCGGAGGTCATGCAGCTCGTACTCGCGGTAGTGCCGGCGGATGAGCACCTCGAGCATCGGCTCGCGCTCACCCCAGCCGTTCTCCAACCGCTGCGCCAGGAACCGGACGATCGGCTCCGGGATCGCGGCCAGCGCGTCGATCCGCTTCTGCCGGTCCTCGGCCTCCGGGTGGGCCGCCAGGTCCGCGACCTCGTCGCCGACTCCGGCGATCACGGATGCGCGCTCCGCGTCCACGAGCGGCTGGTCGAACCAGCGGAACCGGACGCTCCTGGCCAGGTCGCCGATCACTGGGAAGCGCAGCTGCGTCGCCAGCACCAGCCGGTCCAGCAGGTCGTGCGCGGACTCGTCCAGCGGCGCACCGGGACGCGGCTCGGCGATCCAGCGCTGCAGCACGGACGTCACGAGCACTACGTCGGGAGTCGACCGCTGCTGCGCGAGGAAGATTCGGAACACGGCCTCTTCGAGCTCAGTACTGCGCTCGGGGTCGGTCACGCCGTAGTGGCTGAGCACCCGAGCCAGCCGGGCCCGGAACTCGGCCGGCAGGTCACCGCGCTCCGGGTCGAGGCTCTGTAGGTAGGTGTGGAAGTGCTCCCGTGGGCTGTGCACCCGGTTCTCGATGCTGGTGTCCGCGCCGGCGGGCCGGTTGCGGCTCAGCTCGGCGAAGTCCGCGAACACCTGCAGCAGGTCGATCTCGGCCACAACAGGTGGTTCTGACAGCTCCGAGCGTGCGGAGAGGTAGTCGGCGAGCATGCCGCCCTCGTCCTGCGGGTCGATGTCGAACCCGAGCAGCATGCTGCGCAGATCGTCCAGACCACGCTCTGCCCGCTCCGCCGCGGACTTCTCGCCCGTCCCGTTCGGCAGGTCGAGTTGTACGCCGTTCTCCACCGGGGCGGCCGCTTCGACATCGCCCTCCTCGGCCACCGGCTCCAACCGGAGCAGCGGCGCCCCGGTCTCCACCTGGCTGCCGGTTGAGACCACCAACTCCTTCACCGTGGCCTTGAACGGCGCATACAGCACCGTCTCCATCTTCATGCTCTCCAGCACGAGCACCGGCGCACCGGCCTCCACCTCGGCGCCACTCGGCACCGGCGTCGCAACCACGAGCGCAGGAGCGGGCGAGCGCAGTACGCCGCCCTCGTCACGACTCACGCGGTGGGTCACGCCGTCCACCTCGACCAGGTGGACCGGCCCATGGGTCGCGGTCACCAGCCGGAACCGCTGCCCGCCGACGACCAGCCGGCTCGTGTACTCGTCCAGCCGCTCCAGCTCGGCATCCACCACCTTGAGGTGGCCGTTGCCGGTGCCGACGCCGACCCGGAACCGATCCGGCCCGATCCGCGCCACCGTCACCCGGTAGCCCGCGCCGCGGAGCTTGAGGTCGATCGCGCGCCCCACCTCGTGCTGCACCTGCGGACGGCCGCCGTGTGCGGTCTCCAGCAACCGCGTCCGCTCGACCTGCTCGGAGTCCTCGTACCCCTCGATCGCGGCCGCGACCAGGGCGATGCCGGAGTGCCGGTGCGACACCAGCCGGCCCTCGCCGCGGACCCGGTCGATCCAGCCGGTGTCCGCCGTACCGTCGATCACCTCAGGCTGGTCGAGCAGCTCGAGGATGAAGCTCTTGTTCGTCGCGCCACCCTCGATCAGCACAGTGGTCGCGCCGACCGCCCGGCGGAGTCGCGCGAGCGCCTCGTCCCGCGTGCGGCCGTACCCGATGATCTTCGCGATCATCGAGTCGAAGTCGGCCGGGATGGTGTCCCCCGCGCTCACCCCGGTGTCCACCCGCACGCCGGGACCAGCAGGCAGATCCAGCACGGCGATCCGCCCGGGCGACGGCGCGAAGTCGCGATCCGGGTCCTCGGCGTTCAGCCGGGCCTCGACGGCGTGACCGCTCTCGGTCGGCTTCGGGCCTTCGAGCCGTCCGCCGGAGGCGATGTGCAGCTGAGCCTTGACCAGGTCGACCCCGGTGGTCAGCTCGGTGATCGGGTGCTCGACCTGGAGGCGGGTGTTGACCTCGAGGAAGGCGAAGCTCTTCTCCCCCGGGTGGTACAGGAACTCGACCGTCGCCGCGCCCTGGTAGCCGACCGCGAGCGCCAGCCGCTCGGCCGAGGCCTTGAGGTCGTCGACCTGCGATGCGGACAGCAGTGGGGAGGCAGACTCTTCGATGACCTTCTGGTTCCGGCGCTGCACTGAACAATCCCGTACGCCGAGGGCCCACGCGGCACCTTGACCGTCCGCGATCACCTGCACCTCGACATGCCGCGCGCCGGTGACGAGACGCTCGAGAAACACGACACCACTACCGAAGGCACGGGCAGCCTCGTCACTGGTCCGCGCGTACGCGTCGGTCAACTCGTCTGCTGACCGGACCACCCGGATGCCGCGGCCACCACCACCGGCCGTTGCCTTGAGCATCAATGGGTAGCCGATCGTCTCGGCCGACGCCAACGCCGCCGCCAGCGACTCGACCGGCCCCCGGCTCCACGGAGCGACCGGTACGCCGACCTCCTCGGCGATCAGCTTGGACCCGATCTTGTCGCCGAGCTTGCGCATCGCCTCCGGCGACGGACCGATGAACGTGACCCCGATCCGCTCGCACAGCTCCGCGAACGCCGGGTCCTCGGCAACGAATCCCCAGCCGACCCAGGCGGCGTCGGCCTTCGTCTCCAGCAGGGCCCGCTCCAGCAGCGCGAGATCCAGGTACGGCCGCGCGGACGCCGGGCCGAGTGGGTACGTGAGATCGGCCTCGCGTACGAACGTGGCGGTCCGCTCGCCCTCGGTGAAGAGCGCGACCGTTTCGATCGGCTCACCGCCTTCGGCGTTGACCTCTCGCACCGCATTGATCAGGCGCATGGCCGCCTCACCGCGGTTCACCACTGCGATACGCTTGAACATCGACCGCCTCCGTGTCTCACCCTGCTTGTACGGTTGGGATTGCCAGCCGCCGCCACAGGTTTTCAGCCCGGAGGCGTTACCGTCGAGTCGGGGTGCCTTTCAGGAGTGTCGGTCAGTTCATCTCGTCAGTTCATGGGGGTCAGATTCCAGCGCTGACAAGGCCCGTTCCAGTACGGCCAGGTGATGACGTCCGCACCGCTCTGGTCACTGCACTGGTTGACGTCCAGGGACCGGCCGGTGGGGTTGTTCTGCAGAATGCTCCAGGATTCGCCGATCGCGGGTTCGATCCGCCAGAGCTGACATGGCGCGTTGTCACTCGGGGTGATTGGCACCACAGGTGACCCGGATCCACCCGGGCAGCCCTGGATGTCGACGTTCTTCTGCGAGTTCGGGTCGTAGATCTGGTAGACGCCGTCGCCCTTGGAGATGAGCTGCCAGCGCTGGCACGGGCTGCCCGGAACCCAGTCCCACATCCGGATCTCGGTGCTGGTCGGGATAGTTCCGCAGTCCTGGATGTCGAGGACCTTGCCACCGCGGACCGCGGACACCTTGAACCGGCCGCTGAGCACCCGCTCGGTGTACACCGGCCGGAGGATCCATTGCTGATTGGCTTCCGCCGTACAGGTCTGTTGCACGACCGGCACCGCATCGCCCAGCGAGCTGCCGCGAACGCCGGCGCACTTCCCGCTGTGGGCGAAGCGCAGCCGGACGACGGTGTCATAGCTGCTGCCTTCCAGGTACTCGACGGTCAGCTGCTGATTGCCGGTCCCGGAGCACGGCCATTGCAGCAGTGGTACGTCGTCGCCCTGCGACATGTCGGCGACGTCGAGGCAGCGCGCCTTCCCGTCGTCGTGCGAGCCGTCGTTGTGCACGGTGTGGACCTCGAACTGGTCCGTTCCGGCGACCTGCACCAGCCGGAACCGCTGCTGGATGTTCCCGTTGCACTGGTACTGATGGATCGGAGCCGCGTCGGCCTGGTTCGCACCCGGTACGTCGAGGCACTTGCTGCTGTGCCGTGCGACCAGTTCATAGGCACGGTTGTCGATATCGAACTTCGGCCCGGTCGTCGCACCCACCGCGGTCTCGCGCCACCCCGAGACAGGTGCGGCGAACGACGTACCACTTGATACCAGCGTGGACACCTCCCGGCCGCCGTTGTCGAGCGCGTACACGATCGCGGCGTCGTCCTTCCCGTCGGCCGTGTAGTCGCCCGCACTCAGCGCGGCCTTGGCCGGATCGAGGGCACCGCGATACCACTGCGACTCGGTCATCGCCGTACCGGACGAGACGAAGACCCGCAGCGCAAGGTCGTTCTGGCCGTACTCGTACATCGCGACGACGTCGTCCTTGCCGTCACCGTTGACATCGGCAACGACCGGCTTGCTCTTCTCCCAGCAGTACGCCGTTGCGTCCGACAACACCACCGGATTCGCTGCGAACGTCGAGCCGGTGGATCTGCGGACGGTCACCTGGGTGTGGCAGTTGCCGAGGTTCACCAGGTCGACGAGGTCGTCGAGGCCGTCCCCGTCGACGTCCGCGAGCAGCGGCGCGCTGCGCGACCAGTCGCCGGTCGTGGTCACCCATTGCACCGGTGCGCCGAGATTCCCGCCCGGGTAGAGCATGATCTTCCAGGTGCCGTTGCCGTTGTCGAGTTGGACCGCGATGTCGTCCTTGCCGTCGCCGTTGACGTTGCCGGAGATGATCCGCGCGCCACTCAACGGCCACGCCGCCGTTGCGGAGTACCAGACCGGCGTGGACGGAGCGTCGTACCGGCTGCCGTCGGATTTCAGCAGGTACGCCGCGATCCGCCGGCCGGCCTCCTCCCGGAACAGGACGGTGTCGGTCTTCTGGTCGCCGTCGAAGTCGCCCTGGACCGGCCGGGTCCGGTAGAGTGCGTATCCGCCGTTCTCGCCGGAATCCCAGCTGAGCGTGCCGGTCTGCAGCCCGCCGGGCTTGGAGAGCACGGTCCAGACTCCGGTCCGGCCCCAGCCGTGGTCGAGCACCGCACTGATGTCCGCGCGGCCGTCGCCGTTGATGTCGCCGCGAACCTTGGGGATCACCGCGTCGTTGCTACTGGCAACCAGATCGTAGGCGCGGGTGACCCCGCTCGGGTTGCCGGCCTGGTCGACGGCGCGGACGTACAGGCGACGCAGCGGGATCCCGGTCTGTGGATCCGGCCAGACCGTCACCGGAAGCCGGGCCGTTCCGTCCGCTCCGGCCTTGATACGGGACAGGACCTGGTCCTGCTGGAAGCCGTAGAGGTACTCGGCGACATCGGTGTCGCCGGTCGCCGGCCGGAGGTTCACGATGCCGGTGGTCTTGGCCGGCACCCCGTCCTCGCCCTCCGGCGGGAAGTCGGTCGAGACCAGCTGCGGCAGACCTGGCGGCTTCGCGTCCGTAACGAAGTAGCACCGAGGACTCTCGGCGCCGAACTCGATCCCGTCGTCGGCCACGCTGTCGTTGCTACTGGCAACGTAGTAGTACGGCACCCCGGCGGCGAGTGCACCAGCCGGCAGTTGCGGCCAGGCGAAGGCCGCGCCGGAGGTCGTCGTACTCGAAGTGGTCTCGTAGACCACCGCGCCGGTGTCGGCCCGGCGGATCGACAGCTTGGTGACCAGGTTGTCGTTGTCGGGATCGCTGGCCACCGCCGAGAACGACGGCGGTACCAGCCCGCTGATCACCGTCGGCGCGGTCGCCGAACCACAGGGCTTCGGCCGGGAGAAGTTCACCTTGTCCGGCGGCCGAGGGGCGTTGTTGTACCGGATCGTCAACGTCGCCGTGCCGGGGTGAAACTTCTTCCACTGGAATCGGTTGCCCTCGTCGGGCGCCCGCAGCCCGAAGGTCGCCGTGCCCAGGCGGGCGTCCGCGATGCTCTGGATCATCGCGCGGACCTTCTCACTGGTGAACCGCATCGGCATGTCGGGTTGGCCGCCACCCGTCCAGGCGTTGCCGCTCGCCTGGGCCAGCTCGTCCAGCCAGTAGTTCCCCGAGTTGTTCCAGGTCAGCGGCTGGCTCGGAGTGATCGCGTTGGTCTTCCACAATGCCGTCGGAGTCGGGCTGCCCGACGGCGAGTGGTCGAGGACGATGTCGAACGACGCCGCGATGATCCGGGCCCCGGCCAACGCCGTGGTGTCGAACTGGAAGAACGAGCGGTACCGAACGGCGTAGTCCCACGAGTAGCCGACCTTCGCGCCGTCGTCGCGGTCGTAGTTCCAGTAGGACTGATCGCCTGCCATCTGGTTGACGTGTGTCCAGAGCTGGTTGCCGATCGGGATGGACGCCGCGGGGACGACCATCGTGTGCTCGATCGGTGCAGCTTGTGACTCCGCTGTCATCACCGCCGGGACGGCCAGCAGCAGCGCGAGCCAGCCGGCCAGCACCCGACGGTTCAGCACCCGGCGGTTCAACAGATCCCCCAGTCGCGACAGAGTTCGAAGGCGCGCCGGATCAGCTCGCCGCCCAGGTAGATCCTCCAGGCCAGCCCCGCACCGCGGGCCGAGCTGAAGTCCTTGCTGTCATAGGGTTTCTTCCACTTCGGCGTGCCGTCGGGGTAACGGACCGGATCCGGATCGACCTCCTTCTGTGTCTCGGCCTTCCATTGATCGCGGGGCGGATTGTCGAGCTGCTCGTTGAGCCGTTGCTGCAGCTCGTCCATCCGGCGCTTCTGCTCGGCCTGGTCCTCGCGGCGTTGCTGTTGCTGCTGCTTGATCCGCTCGCTCGCGTTGCCACGCGTCGGTGTGTCCGGCTTGTTGGGCGGACGTGTCGGCCCCTCGGGCCGGCCCTGCGGTGGTTTCGGCGTCTCCGGTTTCGGTCGCGGCGTGGGCTGGTTCGGTTTGGGTTTGACCACGTCCGGTTTTCGCAGCGGTTTCACGACCTTGTCGGCGATCTTCTTGACGATCCACTTGATCCGCTGGACGATCCGGATCTCGACCTTGAGGACCAATTGCTCGATCAGCTTCGTCTCGGTGCGGAAGTGCTCGATCCAGCGGACGACCGGTTTCGAGACCACGTCCCACAGCCAGCAGAGGAAGTTCCACACCTTCTCCGCCACCCAGACGATCAGCCGGACGATGTCCTTGATGAACACCACGATCGCGACGAACGCGATCACGACGGCGGCGACGATCTCCGGGCTGGCGATCACGATCGGGATGATCACGAACGCAAACCGGCCGTCGGAGTCCTCGAAGCTGACCGGGTTGTTGTTGGCGTAGGCGTACGCGTTCAGCTGTTCGGGCGATTCCGGATCGATCTCCGGATCGACCGAAATGAACCGGCCGACCGACTGGTCGTACTCGCGGGCACCGAGCTGGACGAAACCGGTGTCCGGATCCATCGTCCCGGTGTGGAATCCGCGCTGCCCGGGCCACTGGGTCGGAGCCGTCCCCCGGAGGTCGCCGTACGGCGTGGTCCGGCGACGCTGGACGGTTTGGTCGGCAGCGTCGACCGCGATGTTCGGAGTGCCGTGCAGATCCGACAACAGCCAGCTCAGCTTGCTGCCGGTGCGGACCGCGACGACGTCGTCCCCGAACGTGTAGTACCGGGTGCCGCTCAGCTTGCCGTTGGCGCCGAGCAGGATCTCGGTCTCTCCGACGTACAGCGTCGTACCGCTGGAGTCCTTGCGCAGGATCCGGTTCCCGTCGCCGTCGTAGACGAACGACGAGCCTTTGCTCGAGCCGGCGAGTTTGCCGTCGTCGGTCCAGCTCAGGGTCTCGGTGCTCGTGCCCTGCGTGCGCGACGTCAGGTTGCCGATCGCGTCGTACCCATAGCCGGTGGTGGTCTTGGTACCGGTCGGACTGGTCGTGGTGACGCTCTTGAGTGCGTTCGGGTGCGAGTCCGCGCCGTAGGTGTAGGTGCTGGTCGTGGTGGCACCGGTGGGCGTGACCTTCTGCTCAGAAAGCCGGTTGCCGGACGTGTCGAAGGTCCAGCTCTGCCAGTACGGCGTCGGCCCGCCGAGACCGGCCGCGGTCGGGTCTGTCGTGCAGTCACCCGATCCTGGTGTCCAGGCTTGCGTCAATCGGCGCAGGTAGTCGTAGTCGAAGCACTGGGTGTCGGCAACTTCCCCTGTGGTCGTCGAGGGAGTGTCGGTGATCTTGGTGACGTTCCCGGCCGGGTCGTAGTTGTACTCCGTGTCAGAGATCCGCTTCGGTGCTGTCTCCCGATCGGTGACCACTCGGGTGAGCCGACGCGTGCCGTACTCGTACTCGTTTCGCTGCTGGACCCATTTCCCGGTCGACGCGCCGAGCGTGAGGACGTCCGTCTCTTCGTACGGCGTGTAGGTGCTGTTGCGGACGTACGTCCCCAGCTCACTTCGCATCGCGGTCGGCAGACTCTGGGCGCTGTAGTCGACCGTGAGCGTCTCCGCGGCCAGATCGCCCGCGGCCGGCAGCGAACGGGTCGCCACCTTGCCGTCGTCGGTATACGTCTGCGATGTGACGTACGTACCCGCAAGTGCTCCCTCGGACGCCGGGAGCGTCACAGAGTTACCCGTCGGCCGTCCGGCGTCGTCGTACCCGGTCACAGCGGTGGTGTACGCATTTCCGTTTACATAACGGGTTGTGGAGGTCGGCCTGCCCTTTGCGAGCGTGTCGAACGTCCAGCTCAGCTGCACCGTTCCGGACGGTGAGCCGGCGCGCTGTGAGGTCCGCCGGCCGAGTTCGTCGTACGTGAAGCCGAGCGTTACCCCGCGAGCGTCTGTGCTCGATTCGATCTGGTCGGCGGCGTTGAAGGCGTACGTCGTCGTACCGCGGTCGGGATCGGTTTCGGCGATGCGACGGCCTTGGATGTCATACTGGTAGCTCCAGACGTTGCCGGTGGCATCGGTGATCGACTTCAGCTGCCCTAGCTGGGTGTAGGTGTACTTCGTGCTGTCGTAGGCACCCGTCCAGGTGTCGCCGCGGTACGTGCGCAGTTCGGTGAGTCGGCCACGTGCGTCGGTGATCCGGGTGGTTGGTGCCTGTCCTTGCGGCGGATCGATGCTTTGACGGGTCGCAGTGACCTGGTGTGAGGTCCTGTACTTCTCCTGGCCGTCCGAGAAGTAGATCTGCGCTGACGGGCGGTCGGCCCCGTCCCAGAGGCTCACCTGTTGTTTCGGGACGTCCAGGTCGTTGACGTAGAGGATCTCGGTCCCAGCCGCGCCAGCGTTGAAGTAAGGACCCGAAACGATGCTCTGCCGGCCACGGGAGTCGTAGCGGTAGTCAGTGACGAGCCGTCCGGTGCCCGGCGCCGGCTCCTGGGTCTGCCGGAGTCGCTGCAGGCCGTCGTACAGCTCATAGGCGGTGTCGTACACACCATTGGCCAACCGGGTCCGCGTGGTCACTGCGGACGATGCGTCACCGCGGAGGAGGTACTCGTACTCCACGTCCGCCGGACTGGTCGCCTTCGGATGACCTGGGTTCCAGACCTTCGCGGTCCGGCCGACCGGGTCCAGCGTGAGGTCGGTGCGTTTGCCGTCCGGCGAGATCACCGCGGTCCGCGCACCCCAGGCAGGTTCGTACTCCTCGACCGACTGCATGCCGTTCGGTGCGGTCTCGGTCACCTTGGTGGTCGGACCGTACGCGGGCTCGTACGAGATCCGCGAGGTTTGGTTGAGCGCATTCGTGACGGACAGGCGACGGCCGTACGCATCGAACGACGCGGTGAAGACGGTCTCGTACTTCGGTCTGCCGTTGCTCTGGAAACCCGCCAGCCGATCACCGCGAGTCGGCACACCTCGGGTCGGGGGATCCGTGAGCGACGTGTGGTCGTCGTAGTACACCTGCTCGTCGCTGAGGACCTGGTCGTTGCTCCAGGCCTGGTCACACGCGGTCGAGACCGTCCACTCGCGGGACACGAGTTCCTGGAGTCCGACGGTCGGATTGTCCAGGTACTCGTAGCGGGTGCAGGTGTCGTCGTTCAGCGTACTCACATCGTTCGCGAGCTGCTTCGAGAGCAGTCGGCCCTTGGTGTCGTACTCGTGCCGGTTCGCAAGGTCGAGTACGCCGCCGTCGACGGCCTGGTACTGCGTCACGGCCTTCTGCGCGGTCATGTACGCGTACCGCGTTCCCCACGGACGTACCTCGGTAGCCGTTGGTGCCGAACGCCAGTAGTCGTTGATGGTCTTGTTGACGACCGCAGCGCCGTTGTACGTGATCTGCTCACGTACTTCGCCGGTGAACTCCTCCAGGTCGTCGACCGACGTACCGGTCGAGTCGGTGATCTGCGCCGACCTGGAGGTTCCGTCGCCCTTACGGTCACCGTTCAGGCCGCGGAAGTACTGCGACTGCGTCAGGGACTGGGTCTCGCCTTCGGCGCCCTTGTAGACGCGGACCTTCTCGTAGCCACGCCACTGGTTCCAGGTATGGGTGGTGGTGTCGGCGAGTCCGTCCTGCTCGTCGTAGTGCCAGGCCGGGTTCCCGACGTACTCCACTCGGCTCGTGACCACGACCGGTGCGGCCGGAACACTCGTGGCCGCGCTGCGGTCGACCTCGTTGGCCTCGGTCACGACGTACTTGTGGAACCAGTCCTGCCGTTCGCCCTGGTCCTGCGGCGTCCAGCGCTGCGGCCGGCACAGCTTGGTGTTCTCGGCCGGGTCAGGCAGGTTGTTCGCCGTACATTGCTTGTCGGAGTAGACGACGGCCAGATCGCCGCCGGTGCCGTAGTGGACGGCCTGGATGCGGTACCACACCATGTTCGGCAGGTTGGGGTTCTGCAGGTCGACCCGGTTGTCCAAGCCGATGCCGTCGAAGTTCGTCTCCGGTAGCTGCAGGTCTCCACCGGCCTTTCCGGTGTTCGAGACTCCTTCCAACCACAGTGCGCGGCCGGTGCCCGCGCCGTTCGTGTACTCGTGCCGCAGTGTCCACTTCTGCACGTCACTGAAGCCAGTGGGACGCCAGACCTGCGTAGTGATCTGGCTGAGGCGTTTCTGCGTCCAGAACGTCGGAGTGAAGTGGTTGTTGCAGTCCGTCGTACTGGCGCAGTTCAGGTCCCATGGGGTGTCCGGGTACGACGCGGGCTGGGCGGGACCGCAGTTCGCTCCTTCGCAGCGCTCGGCCAGCGTGAACAGGACCTTGCCGACCGGATTCTGTGTGTAGACCTGTCCGTCGCGCTGTCCGTACTCGATCGACCGCAGGTTGCTGCCTCGCACGTAGCTGCTCACAGCGGTGGCCGTCAGGTTGCGCGCGTAGTTTCCGGTCTCAGGGTCGTAGAACAGGCTCATGGTGTTGCCGTGCCGGTCGACGACGTAGTCGAGGTTCCACCGGTAGGCCTGCTGGCACCAGGAGTCGGCGTACGCAGTCTTGTTGCACTGCTCCCCCGCGTTGTTGCCGAACACCGGCATGGTCATCGCGGACTTGGTCTCGGTCTTGCCAGACTCCCAGCCGGGCAGGCGGTTCAGGCCGAAGTAGTACTTCGTACCGTCCTTGCTGGTGACCCGCCAGTACTCGCCCTTCTCGTTGACCGCGACACCCTCGTCGCCGTTGGTGGCACCCCAGAGCTTCTCGACCACGGTGCCGTCGTCGCCACGCAGTCGCCACGTCTCCGACGTACTGGATTTGGCGACCAGGAACATGTCACCAGACTTGCCACCCATCGAGATCGAGGCGTTCTCGGTGGCGAAGCACAGGTCGCCGGTGAGCCGGGAGCCGTTGTTTCCTGGATCTTTCGAGCAGCTCTTGAACCGGCGCTCGATCGTGCCACCACCGCTGAGGTCGAAGCCCTGGCCCGCGGCCGACACCTGCGTGTTGGTCCCGGACGTCAGGCCGTCGAGGGACGCGGACGAGTACTGCAGGGCGACGACGGGCTGCGGCCCGCCCATACCGGGCGGCGATTCGATCGGCATCGACCACTCGAAGGCTCCGGACGGGCCGCCGATACTCCACTTCGCGGCACCGCCGGACAGGTCGCCCCTGCTGTAGTCTCCGCCACCACCGCCGGGCGCGGCGGCCAGGGTGAACGTGGCGCCGGTCGACACCTCGGCCTGCAGCGTCCCGCCACCATTGTTGCTGGAGGCAATCGACTTGCCGGTCTTGGCGTCGTACAGGCGCAGGCGGTTGGACCAGCCTCCGCCGTACGTGTCCTGGAAGGCGCTGTAGTCCAGCGTGAGCTTGACCTTGCCGGGTCCCTGCACTCCATCGGTACGACGGACGTCCAGCGTCAACGTGTCACCCTGCCGGGCGCTCATCGACACGCGAACCTTCGCGGGACCACTCGCAACCCCGGTCGCCATCCACGCCTGGGCCGCGTCCGTACTCGGACCGATCCAGACCGGCAACTGACCGGCGCGCTGCTTGGCCTCGGCGGGCGTTCCGGAGATCAGGGCATTCCATCGGCTCAGCTTCGTGCCGTCGCCGGGCGGCGGAACGGCGACCTCGGCGACCCCGGCGGACGGCCAGGTCAGCCGCGGCGTCCGCGGCTGGGTCGCATCGGTCATCGCTGGATCCGCGGATCGTGGCACGGGCTTGGCTTCGACACCTGGCACGGACTCGTCCTTGCGCAGCGTGATCTTGGGGTCCGGCTTGGGGGCGGCGGCCGCCGCACTGAAGCCGTGCTGCTGGTTCCCGGCGACGAGGGCCAGGCTGAGCAGAAGGGTGAGCGTCGTGCGCAGCAGGGGACAGCCGCTGCGCACCTTTCGTCGATCCGATTGGGCGGTCATCGGAGCTCCTCTGGAGGGCGGTGCTCACAGAGTGGCTGGACCCGACCTGGCCTCGCAATCGTTTCTGTGCCCGTCGAAGTCGTGACCGGATGTGATCGATCCGGGACTGTCCGAGCCGCCGGATACGGTGACCTCCAGACCCGGAAGACTGCGGGCGGGATGTTCACAACTTGGGAGGATGGCGTCATGGGTGGATTGGTCGAGCGGCTCCGGGCCGAGGTGGCGGGACCGGTGCTGGTGCCTGCGGACGAAGGGTTTGCAGGCGGGCTGGCCGGATTCAACACGAACGTCGTCCACACTCCCGACGTGGCGGTCGGGATCACCAGCGAGGCCGACGCCGTCGCGGTCGTGCGGGCCGCGGCCGAGACGGGGACGCCGATCCGCGTGCTGGCGACCGGTCACGGATCGTCATCGCCGGTGACCGAAGGCATCCTGGTCACCACGTCCCGGTTGGCGGGCGTGACCGTCGACCCCGACGCGAAGCTGGCCCACATCAACGCCGGCTGCGCCTGGGGCGAGGTGGTCGCGGCCGCTGGTGAGCACGGGCTTGCGCCGATCACCGGCGCCTCTGACGTGGTCGGCTGCATCGGCTACACCCTCGGCGGCGGGATCGGCCCGCTGGCGCGGACGTACGGTGTCTCGTCCGATTGGGCGCGCGGCTTCCGCGTCGTCACCGGGTCGGGCGAGGCCGTGACCGCCAGCGCCACGGAGAATCCGGAGCTGTTCTGGGCCTTGCGCGGCGGCAAGGGCGGATTCGGCATCGTGCTGTCGATGGACTTCGCCCTGGTCGAGCTGACCACTCTGTACGGCGGATCCGTCTTCTTCGACACCGAGCACATCGAGCCGGTGCTGACTGCCTGGACCGACTGGATCACAACGCTGCCCGAGACCGCGAACTCGTCGCTGGTGATCCTGCGGCTGCCGCCGTTCGACTTCATCCCCGAACCGCTGCGCGGCAAGACGGTTCTCAACGTGCGCTGGGCCTTCGTCGGTGATGTTGCCGAGGGCAAGCGGTTGTTCCAGCCGATCCGCGACGCCGCGCCGGCGCTGATCGACGCGGTCGGCGAGATGCCGGCGACCGACATCGCGCTCATCCACAACGACCCGAAGAACCCGACCGCGGTGTTCGACCGCAGCGTCTTGCTGACCGAGCTCGACGGCGAGTTCGTGACGGCGTTCATCGAGGCCCTGGGTCCGGACCAGCAGGTGCCGTTCGTCGCGGCCGAGATCCGCAATCTCGGTGCCGCTGTGGCGCGCGACGTGCCCGAAGGAAGCGCGGCCGGCGGTCGCGGCGGTGCCAACAGTCTGGTGCTGATCGGCGCGCCCGATCCGAGTCTGTTCGAGTCGGTGCTGCCGGCAACCACTTCGGGCGTCCTGGCGAAGCTGGACCCGTGGATCTCACCCGAGCACATGGTCAACCTGGCCGGCGGGTTCTCGATCCCAGGTTCGTACCAGGCGAGCTGGCCGGCCGAGACCTTCGAACGGCTCGCCGACGTGCGCTCGACGTACGACCCGGACAAACTCTTCCCGTACGGTCCTGCATAGGCTGGGCCTGTGAAGCTTGCTGGGCGGATGGAACGACTGGGGACCGAATCGGCGTTCGAGGTGCTGGCCAAGGCTAAGGCGCTGGAGGCGAGCGGACGCGAGATCGTGCACCTCGAGATCGGCGAACCCGACTTCGACACTCCCGCGCATGCGGTCGCGGCCGCCCAGCAGGCGTTGGACCGAGGCTTCACGCATTACGTGCCGGCACCCGGGATCCCGGAGCTGCGGACCGCTGTCACCGAGTTCCTCGACCGCACCGGGCGCCTGCGGACGACGCCGGACCGGGTGCTGATCACGCCGGGCGCGAAGCCGATCATGTTCTTCACGATCATGGCTTTGTGCGAGGAAGGCGACGAGGTTCTCTACCCCGATCCCGGCTTCCCGATGTACGCGTCGATCGCGGCGTTCGCGGGCGCGAAGCCGGTGCCCGTTCCGCTGCGGGAGGAGAACGGGTTCGTCATCGATCCCGACGAGCTGCGATCGCTGGTCACCGACCGGACCAAGCTCCTGATCCTCAACTCACCGCACAATCCCTGCGGGAGCGCATCAACACCTGAACAGTTGCAGGCGATTGCGGAGATCGCCATCGAGCACGACCTCGTCGTGCTGAGCGACGAGGTCTACTGGGCGCTGCGGTACGACGGCAAGCACCACAGCGTGCTCGACTTCGACGGGATGGTCGAGCGGACCGTCCTCCTCGACGGCTGGTCCAAGACGTTCGCGATGACGGGCTGGCGGCTGGGTTTCGGCGTCTTCCCGCAGCCGCTGGTCGAGCCGGTGACCCGCCTGCTGATCAACTCGGTCTCGTGTACGTCGGCCTTCAGCCAGTACGCCGCTATCGCCGCACTCGAAGGCCCGTGGGACGACGTCGATCGGATGCTCGCCGCCTTCCGCGATCGCCGCGAGGTGATGGTGTCCGGACTGAACGCCGTACCAGGTGTCTCGTGTGTCGAGCCGGAGGGCGCCTTCTACGCGTTCCCCAACATCAGCGAGCTCGGCGTGTCCGCGGCGACGCTCGCGGACCGACTCCTCGACGAAGCCGGCGTCGCCGTTCTCCCCGGCACCTCCTTCGGTGCGTACGGCGAGGACCACCTGCGCTTCTCGTACGCGAACTCGATCGACAACATCCGCCGCGCCCTCGACGCGTTCACGGCACTCGTCAACCAGTGACAGGCCGATTGCCGATCGACAGCGATTTGCCGACCAAGTAGTCGTAGCTGGCCCGGAGCGCGGTCATGATGTCGGTGTCCGAGCGATCGAGCTCGACGATGTGCCAATCGACCGCCGGGTTCGCCGCCAGGATCGGTGGGATGTCCAAACTGCCTTGGCCGACGGCAACCATGGCAGCCTCGGGTGTGACCGCCGGTCCGTCCTTGACGTGCAGGAATCTGACCCGATCGCCGAGCTCGCGGACCACCGTCACCGGATCCGCCCCGGCCAGTGCCGCCCAGTACACATCGAGCTCCACGAGGACGTCCGGACTGAGTCTTTTCAGCAGGACGTCGTACGCGCGTCGCCCATCGGGCAACGTGGAGAACTCCGACCAGTGGTTGTGGTACGCAACCCGCAGGCCATAAGCCCGCGCATTGGACGCGCCTTCATTCACCCGCTCCACCCCGCGCGCAATGCTGTCTTCGGTTGCGAACTCCTCGGCTTCGAGGCTCCACGCGAGCACCGGCGCACCGAGTTCGCTCTGCTCGTCGAGGATCCGCGCCGCCTCCGGACCAGCCGGGAACGGAGCGTGCGAGCTGCACAGCTCGAGTCCGAGCTCGTCGAGCATTCGCCGTACCGCAGATGGCTTCAGCCCATGGAGGCCGTACGCCTCGACGCCGACGTACCCGATCTCGCTGAGCTCTCGGAGGACCCGCGGAAAGTCCTGCTGCGCCAGCGCGAAGACCGACCACAGCTGAACGGCGATCGGACGCTTCACCCGATCGGGTCAGGCAGCTCGAAGGTCGTGGTCAGCGCTTGGGCCTGACCGGTCTTGGCTGCCTCGTCGGCCTTGAGCATGATCTCGAGGATGTGCCGCGCGTGCTCGAGATTCAGCATCGGACGGGTGCCGGTCGCGATGCAGTCGGCGAGGTGATCGACCAGGACCGCGCGATGCAGGTCCACCATCCGCCGCATCGGCGCGTCGCCGTCAGGCAGCTCAGGTGCGGTCCAACCGCGCAGTCCACCGACCGCGTCCAGCCGGAAGATCTCCAGCGCCGGACCGTCACCGCCGAACGGCCGGCCGCTCAGGTTGATGGTCCCCTCCCGGCCGAAGATCTCCAGCTTCGGGCCGCGGGCAGCATTCACGTTGAACGTCCCGTCGACCATCGCGAAGGTGGACTCGCCGAAGTCGAGCAGCATCAGCACGTTGTCGTCCGCGGTGACCTCGATCGTCTTCCCCTTGAACGGACCGCCGCGGACCGTCCTGGTCGGCTCGGTGATGCCGGACATGGCGACCACGCGCTTGGCCGGACCGAGGATCCCGGTGATCTCGTGGATCCCGTAGACGCCCATGTCGAACAACGGCCCGGAACCCTTTTGATAGAACCAGGTCGGATCCGCGGGCCACGCCCCCGACGCCGGCCCACCGTGCGACGACCGTACGCGCGCGAAGGCAACCTTGCCGATGGCACCTTCCCCGATCAGCCGCCGGGCCTCGGCGCGATCCGGGTAAAGGATGTTGTACGGCGCGCAGACGACGGTCAGCCCGCGTTCGTCGGCCAGCGCGCAGATCCGGTCCGCGTCGGCCATCGTGGTCGCGAGTGGCTTCTCGGTGGCGAGATGCTTGCCCGCTTCGAGGATCTCGATGCAGGTCTGGCCGTGGACCGGAATCGGCGTGAGGTTCACGACGGCATCCAGCTCGGCACCGGCGAGCATCGCCTCCAGACTCGTGAACGCCTGTGGGATGCCGAACGTCGCGGCAACGGACTCGGCCTGGCCGGGCACGACGTCCGCGATCGCGACGATGTCAGCCTTGTGCCGGATCGACGCGAGGTTGGGCAGCACACCGAGGCTGCCGGTGGCGATCATGCCTGCACCGAGGACGCCGACTCTCAACGGGCTCATGCGGGACCTTCCTGCGGGACGGCGGTTCGGCCTGCCTCGGCCGCTTCGTAGAAGGCAATGCACGCGGCCAGGTTGTGCCACGCATCGTCAACGGTTGCCACGGGCTCGGCCTCGCCGTTGATCACGTCGATCCAGTGATCGAGATCGGCACCCTGGTCATGCCGCCCTGGCGGCGTCAGCTCGACGGGACCGCTGAACGGTGCGTTGTCCCCGACCACCAGGAGTCGCCCGAGGACACCGTCCAACCGGACCGCGCCGTCGCTGCCGACCACCGTGTAGCTGGATTGGAAGCCGCCCTGCGGTGCGGTCCAGGTGCTCTCCATCGTCGCGACCGCTCCCCCGGCGAAGGTCGCCGTGGCCACGCCGTAGTCCTCAACCCCGAGCTCGGGACGAAGGTGCTTGGCCGTCTGTCCGCTGATCGCCACGATCTCCTCACCGAGGAGCCACCGCAGCAAGTCGATCTGGTAGATCGAGTGGTCCACCCAACCACCGCCCAGCGTCCGCACCGGATCGGCGAACCATCCTGGTGTGGGATCGTCGGACCACTGTCGTGGCAGCCCGGCCCACGCCGTCATCGCGGCACTGGTGAGCCGACCGATCCTGCCGTCGTTCAGCCATTGCCGCAGTCGCTGCGGTCCGGGTCCCAACCGCTGCCGAGACTCGGCCGGCAAGAAGGTGACACCCGAGCCGCGAACGGCGTCGACCACCCGCGACGCCTCCGCCAACGTGAGGGCCACCGGCTTGGTCGCGATGAGATGCTTGCCCGCGGTCGCGGCGGCGACGCACACGTCCGGGTTGAGATCCGGACTAACGAAACTCAGCACCGCGTCGACACCCGGATCGTCGACCAGCGTGTGCCAGTCCTTCTCCACCCGGTCAACGCCGTACCGGCCAGCAACCTCGGCGGCCCGGGCCGGATCCGAGTCCCACACTCCGGCGAGAGTGAACCGCTCCCGCGAACTCACCCCCGCCGCCAGCGGAAGCGCCGTGTACCAATGATCCAAGCCAACCAACGCGACCCGAAGACCGTTCATCGCTGCGTTCTCCCATGCTTCCACGAGCAGGAGAAAACAAGTCTGCCTTCACAACCCCCACACGGCAACCGCTTCCACTACCCATCAGACACCGCCCCGCGCCAGCTACTTGCTGCCGCGCGAAAGCCACCGCTCCGCGGCAGCTGCCTCTCGCCGCCTCCGGCGGGCGCGCGAACTGCTGATACGCCCTCAACTGGTGTGCGCGACAGGGGTGTCGTGACGCGCGAAACGACACCGCTGCGCGGCAGCTGACCTGTTGCCGCCTTCGGCGGGGCGCGAACTGCTGATACGCCCTCAACTGGTGTGCGCGACAGGGGTGTCGTGACGCGCGAGCCGACACCGCTGCGCGGCGGCTGACCTGTTGCCGCCTTCGGCGGAGGCGCGGATCCCGGATCCGCCGCTCGTGCGGTCTGCGCAGAACGACTGTGATGCGGCCGGGCCCTGCGGAGGGACTGTGGTGGCGCGGTCTCCGGGCTGCGTGATCGTGCCAGTCGGGCTGGCGTGCCTCAAGGGCGCCTTCGGCGTCGCTGCGCGATCTTCGACCCTTGACCCACACCACCGCGACCAGGGAAGGATCGCAGCTGTCCCGGAGCCGCTGACCCGAGTGGTCGCACATCGGAGGTGATCACGGGGGCGGAATCTGGTGAGGCCTTCGGTCCGGGGGTGGATGTAGTGAGGCTGCCGGGCCGGTCTAGTGGCGCCACGGTGTGATCAGAGCAGTGGACCGTGGTGAGGCTGCCGCTCGGGGTCGGTGTCGGGTGGGTGATCACGGCGGAGGATCCCCGCGAGTTGCGGGTTCTCTGCTGGTACTAGAAGGGTGAACCCACAACCCACGAGGTTATCCCCTCGTAGTGGGCCGGTTGGGAAGTGGATCGCTGTGGGGCAGCGGTCCGGGTGCCGCTGGCCAAACCCTCGGGGCGGTCGGTCGATGCCGTGGTGAGGTTGCCCCGCCCGGGCGGTGTTCATCTCATGGGTTATCGGCTGAGTTTGTCCGTTCTCCCACCGGGATTTCACCGGAGAACCGGCCATCTCGTGGGAGAACCCTCGAGGTGGTGGCCGGGGGACGGGGTGGTCTCGGGATGTGGGCGGGTTTGTCCGGGTGGCGGGATTGGCCTGGCGGGGAAGGGGGCCGGGAGGATCTTCTACCCGCAACGGGAAGAGATCCACCCCAGCCCGCGAGACACGCGGGCTACCGCACCAGCGAGTGGATGAATCTGCCCGGATCGCGAGATCCCAAGCCCGAGACAGCCCCCGCGCAACGGACACGTGCACACCAGCAGACCAGGACCGGCCCGTTCACCAGATTCCGCACCGAATCACACTGAACCAGACCAGCCCGGGACCACACCGACCAACCGGATCCACATCACCTGGCTCACAGCCCCCCGCGGGATCCGCGTAGCTGCGTCCTTCCCTGGTCGCGGCGGTGTGGGTCAAGGGTCGAAGATCGCGCAGCGACGCCGAAGGCGCCCTTGACGCACGCCGCCGTGACTAGCACCATCACGCAGCGGAGACCGCGAACCACAGTCCCTCCGCAGGGCCAGACCTAACCACAGTCCCTCCGCAAGGCCGCCTGAACCACAGTCCGCTCGGCGCACACCACATGAGCGGCGGATCCGGGATCCGCGCCCCCGCCGAAGGCGGCAACGGGCAGCCGCCGCGGAACGGTGTTCGATTTGGGACCCGCCGGAGGCGGTAACACAACGCCGCCGAGGAGCGGTGTCGTGTTAGCGGGGTTTGGTTTTGAGTTCGGCTTCTTGACGGCGGACTTCGGCTTGGGTGGCGCGTTCGCGGTCGAGCCAGTCGGGGTTCTCATCTCGGATGGCTTCGATTTCGTCGGTGGTGAGGGCCTCGGTGATGCCGGCCCGGGCCAGCCCGCTGATCGAGACGCCGAGTCGGGCCGCGACCACCGAGCGTGGGTGCGGTCCGTTCTTGCGGAGCTCGCGCAGCCACTCGGGTGGGTCGGTCTGCAAGGTGTTCAGTTCGTCCCGGGATACGACGCCTTCCTGGAACTCCGCCGGCGTGGCCTGCAGGTACACATCGAGCTTCTTCGCGGCCGTTGCGGGCTTCATCGTCTGGGGAGTCTTGCGCGTCGTCATGGCAGCAGAGTAGTCGGCCAACCCGCTACACCCGGTAGCGTGGAGCCCGTGACCGGGCCAACCTCCTTCCGGCTGGGCTACGTCCCCGGCGTGACACCCACCAAGTGGGTGCGGGTCTGGACCGAGCGACTGCCCCGGATCCCCCTCGAGTTGATCCAGGTCACGCCCGCCGACGCGCCCGCGCTGATCCGCGACGGCAAGGCCGACGCCGCTCTGCTCCGGCTGCCGATCGATCGCGACGGCCTGCACGCCATTCCGTTGTACGTCGAACAGACGGTGGTCGTGGTCCCGAAGGATCACCTGGTCACGGCGGCCGACGAGATCACCACGGCAGACCTCGCCGACGAGCTCGTGCTGCATCCGATGGACGACGTACTCGGATGGGACCGCCCATCGGGTCGGGTTGTCGACGAGCGACCGCCCAGCACCGCGGACGCGATCGCGTTGGTTGCCATGGGCACCGGGCTGGTCGTCGTTCCCCAGTCGTTGGCCCGCCTGCATCACCGCAAAGATCTCACCTACCGGCCGCTGACCGACGCGCCGGAGTCGCAGGTCGCGCTGGCCTGGCCGGAGCGTGACCCGTCGGAGCTGATGGAACAGCTCATCGGCATCGTCCGCGGCCGGACCGTCAACAGCAGCCGTGGCGCGACTCCACCTGCCGCCAAGAAATCCGCACCAGCCAAGAAGGCGGCGCCGAAGAAGGCAGCACCACAGAAGGCAGGGCCGAACAGGTCAGCCGCTCGGAACACTCCTGGTCGGAAGAAACCACGCCGCTAGCATTCGGTTGAGTACTCAACTACTATGGATCGTAGTCCCAGCGAGTGGAGTGCGAACATGGCGATCTTCCGGTTGAATCACGCGGTGCTGTACGTCCGGAACGTGGCGGAGAGCGTGGCGTTCTACCGCGATGCTCTGGGCTTCACCTACACCGACGGCGGTGACGCGATCCCGGGCGCCGCGTTCCTGCGGGCACCGGCGTCGACCAACGACCACGACCTCGGGCTCTTCGAGCTCGGTGCGCAGGCCGGGCCGTCGGGTGCCGGCCGGTCGACGGTCGGGCTCTACCACTTGGCGTGGGAGGTGGACACGCTCGGCGATCTCCAGGATCTCGCCGCGACGCTCACCGAGCACGGGGCGCTGGTCGGCGCGTCGGATCACGGTACGACGAAGTCCCTGTACGGCAAGGACCCGAACGGACTCGAGTTCGAGATCGTCTGGATCATCCCGGCCGACCTTCTCACCGAAGAGGACCGCGCGAAGTCAGGTGTCGCCCGCCTGGACCTCGCAGCCGAGGTGGCCAAGTACGGTCGCGATGCCCGCAGCGGCGTCGGCATCTCCCGCACTCACGCCTGAGCAGTCAGGACACCAGCCCCGACGCGATCCGCAGCGAGTTGGCCAGAACGGTCAGGACTGGGTTCACCCCACCGTTCGTGACGTGGACCGAGGCATCCGCGATCCACACGTTGTCGTGACCCCACACGCGCCCGGACGGATCCGTCACCGACCGCGCAGGATCGTCGCCCATCCGGCACGAGCCGGCCTGATGCTGACCGCTGCTGGCTCGCCCCAACGTCCCAACGCTACCGGCAACCGTCCGCACGGCGCCCGCCTCTTCCAACCATTGCCGAGCCTTCGCGCTCATGAAGTCGTGCGCCCGGACATCCTCGGGATGGATCGATCCGCTGGTCCGCACCACCGGATTCCCGAAGCGGTCGACGACCGTGGGATCGACCTGCACGCGTGATTCGGCCGACGACACCTCCTGGATCGGCCCGACCACCCGGAGCGTCCGTCGCGTCTCGCGCCGCATGGCCTCCTTCCCGGCCGCGCCGGCCGGCGGAATCAGCCCCGAGCCGGTCAGATAGTCGTACGTCGCAGCCGGCGTCGGCACGAATTCGTTGGCGAGCATCCCACCGCCCACGATCCCGTCGTTGCCGTGCCGGAAGTCGCACGTTGCGATCGACACCCCGGGCCCGACCAGATCCATCACTTCGTCGTCGAAGAGTCCCACGGCCCCGCTGTACACATGGGCCTGGAGATAACGGCCGACCTGATCCTGGTTGTTCCCAAGCCCATTCGGCTCATCCGAGTGCGCGCTGTTCAGCAACAAGCGCGGTGTCTCGGACGCACCCGCGGCCACCACAACCTCGGCGCATTCCACGGTCCGTCGCCAACTCCCGCCGTACCCGTCGTCTGCGACCACCGCCACGCCGACGACTCGCCCGGCGGAGGTCACCAGCCGCTCGGCCGTCGTCTCGGTGACGAGCGTGCAGTTGCCCGTGGCCAAGGCGGCCGGCAACGCGGTGTTGTGCGTCCCACCCTTCGCCTCGACCGGACAGGCAAAGCCGACGCACTGCGCGCAGCGGACGCAACCGGCCCGGCCTTGGTAGTCGACCGAGTTGATCAACAGCGGTACGTCGAGCGTCCCCCAACCCAACCGGTCGGCTGCGGCCGCAAGGCGCTCGGCCGGACCTGTCCGCGGCAACGGCGGCATCGGCAAGGGGATCGACCGCGGCTCATGCCACGGATCCACGCCGCCACCGCTCACCCCGAACCGCTGCTCGGCCAACGAGTAGTAAGGCTCGAGCTCGTCGTACGTGATCGGCCAGTCCGCGAGAGCACTCCCAGCCGGTACGCCGTACGTCGTGGCCATCGTGAAGTCCCGCGGCACGAACCGCCACGCCTGCGCGCCGTACACCCGGGTGCCCCCACCGACGGTGAACGCATTGTTGCCCCACCCACCATCCGGCGGCAGAACCCGAGCCGGTACGCCGTCAACCACGCTGACCCGTGGACGCCCGGCCGGATCGGGATCGGTCCCACCCGGCAGACCCGCTCCCGACCGTGGGTTGCGGAGATGGTCCTGGGAGAGCGATCTCGTGGACGGATACCGACCCAGCTCCACGACCAGCACCGACCGCCCGGACTCGGCCAGGACCTGCGCCGCCGCTCCCCCGCCGGCGCCCGAGCCGATCACGACACAGTCATATCGGTCGGCCAGCGCCGACCGCGGTGTGATCGTCAGCTCGGTCTGAACCGTCGCGAACTCACCCGTTTGCCAGCCCACCATCTCCCAGGCAACGGGCTGCGCATAGAACCCCTGCGCCACCAGCCGGACAAGCCACGCGCCATCCTCATCCGCAAGCACGTCCGCCAACGAAGACGCCACGCGGGCGAGAGCGCGCTCTACCCGCTGTTGCCAGTCCGGCCGATCGAGCGTCAGCACCCGCTCGACGAATGCCACAGCCCCGGCCTCCGCCGCCGACGGGAACTCGTCCGCCGGTACGGCCAGCTCCGCCAACCGCTCCAAGGTCATCCGCTGCTCATCAGCCAAGCGCACAAGCAGATCCTTCCATTAGACGGAGGTGTGCAGCGGCCCGCCGTTGTACGCGATCGCGTCACCCAGCGCCTGCGCCAGGTCCACGTCCCCGGCGGTAGGCAGATATTCGCGATGCAGATTCAGCACCAGACGCTCCGCGTCGGCCCAGTCGGCGAATTCCCCCAGGTCGCACCGTCGAGCCGCCTCCAACGGAGTCAGGCCGTCCCGCTTCCCAGCGGCAGCGGTCTCCAGCACGAGTTGGTAGTACCGCGTCAGCTTCGAGAACACCTCCGGCACGTCAGCGCCTCGCAGCACAGGTCCATGACCCGGTACGACGTACTCCGCGCCGAACGACCGCATCCACTCGAGCGCCCGGATCCCGCCCTCGCAAGAGCCCATCGCCATCAGTGGAGTCAGTCCGTTGAACACCAGATCGCCGGTGAACAGGACCTTCTCCGCGGGCAACCAGACCACGAGATCACCGGCGGTGTGCGCCGGATACCCGGGATGGTGCAGCTCGATCCGTCGTTCGCCACTGAACAGGACGAGCTTGGACTCGATCACGACGTCCGGCAGGCGCCGCTCCTTGATCCCCCAGTCCGGCACTGGCGCCCACGCGGGCGGGCACTGGTCGAACAGCGGATCCGCCGCGAGCGCCGCTCGCATCGCTTCGTGCCCGATCAGGACCGTTGACTCAGGCAACAAGCTGTTGCCGTAGCTGTGATCACCGTGCTGATGCGTGTTGACCGCCCAGCGCGGCGCGTCCACGCCAGTGGTTTTGGCCGCCAGCCCGAGGAATCGGCTGGTCCGCTCCGCTGTCGCGCAGGTGTCCACTATCAGCTCGCCGTCGATCACCCCGGCGTTGTTGACCCACCACGTCCCGTCGGGCTGCATGTACGCATACACCCCGTCGACGACCTCGCTCAGTACCCCGTCCGCAGGCCCCATCAGAGCTTGCCGTCGTTCAGTTCGGCGAGTTTGCTGAAGATCCGTTTGCGCGTCAGCGCGCCGGCCTCGCTCACTGCAACCACGCCGTACGACGACAGGTCGAGATCGTGGCGTGGATCGCCAGGGCGGTACGGCAGCTCGAAGCCCGCGAAGCTGAACCAGAACGCCGCCGCGAGCTCGACCTGCTCGAACTCCTGGGCGAGGTCGAGCAGGTACTGCACCTGCTCGTCCTCGTCGCGCTCGTACGTTCCCTTGATGGCCGGCGGGTCGACGCTTCGGTCGACGATCATCCAGCCCGATCCACCCCGATCGGCGGCACCGCGATAGGCGCAGCACCCGAACTCGGTGATCGCCACCGGTTTGCCCCAGGTGAACCGGCCTTTCAGGTCCTCGGCGAACGTGGCCGCGTTGGCGGCGTCGCGATACGCGTCGACGCTGACGATGTCGAACAACTCCCAGTTCACGTCCTCCCACAGACCCGCGGCGTACGTGATCCGGCCGCCGAAGACCTCGCGCGCCGCCGCGACCATCTGCTGCTGGACCTCACCCCAGCGCGCGAATCCGGCGTACAGCTCCGTGAGCTTCGCCTGATCGGTCCAGGTGGCCGGATCGGTCATCACCGCGATCCGCTCCGCCGACGTCTCGCCCGGCACAAAACCCTTGCAGAACACGGAAAGCTCACACCCCAGCACCAGTACGACGTCTCCGCGGCCGGACTGCCGCAGGACCTCGGCCCGGGTCCCGCACTCGGTCAGGAAGGCGATGAACTCGGCCGGCTCGAGATCCACCGGGACCGGCGAGAACCACAACTCCAGGCCGGCGTCGAGGGCCGCCTCGCCCGCGATCATCAGCCGGTCCGCGGTGTTGCCCGAGACGCGGACGGCCGGGGCGTGCAACTCGTCGGCGATCATCCGCAGCTCGGCCCGGACCGCGCCGGCGTCGAACCGCTCGCGCGTGCTGCGACCGTCGAACCGCAGGCCGGTGTCGTAGTTCACCCCAACTGGACGCATGCCAAGCAGCCTAGACCGCGCACCGATCACGACCGGGATGACGACTGGTAGCGGGCGATCGACCGGGCGCAGTCGATCGACTCGGTCTGCGAGCCCGCCCGGAGCATCTGGACGATCCCGGTCTTTCCCGAACTGGAGCCGCCGTTGATGATCATCAGCCGAGCCGTCACGGCTGCAAGGCTAACGGCTGTGCGCTCGTGGGCTCCACGGATTTCCGGCGCGCCAACCCGAGGACCGGAAGCGCGCAGACCTGGATCGCAGCAGTCAGCAGGTAAGCCGGCCCGTAGCCCCAGATGTCCGCGGAGCGACCCAGCGCCGGCTGGATCACGACCCCACCCGCCGACGCGAGCAGGTTGTCCGACGACAGTACGGTCGCCCGTTGCGCCGACGGGATGTGACTGTTCAAGTACGCCTGCCGGACCGGGCTCATCGCGGCGAACATCGTGGCCCACACCATCAACAGCACCAGCGCAGCCGCGAACGACGTCACCAGGCCGATCAGCGCGATCACGACACCCGAGGCGGCGACCGCGATCACCAGGATCAGCACGCGGTCCTTCACCAGGCGGGCGACGTACGACGCGGACGCGCCACCCGCGATCTGGGCACCAGCCACGATCCCGGCCGACAACCCGGCGATCCAGTAGGAGCCCGCGTGACCGTAGAGCTGGAGCAGATACGGCTGCGCGGCGTAGAAGCCGTACACACTGGCGCCGGCGGTGAACGGACCGGCCAGCATCAGCCAACGAACCGGCGGATTCCCCAGCCCGTGGCGGAGCGAAGCGCGCAGGATCCCGCCCATCTCCGCACGCACCGACACCCGGGGCTTGGGCGTGAACCCGATGTCGCGCATCGCCCGCCAGGCCACCACGAACGTGACCGCGAGCAAGAGTGCGCGAGCGACGTACGGCGCGCCGAGGTTCGACACCTGGGCGAGGAATCCGCCACCGATCGAGCCGACCATCATCGCGATCCCGTTCGCCACCTGACCCTTGGCGAAGGCATCGTCGAGCGATCCGCGGTAGCCGGTCGCGTGCAGCCCGTCGACGAGCCAGGCCTCGGTCGCACCGCTGAAGAAGGTGAACCCGAGTCCGAGCAGCGCCGACGCCACCGCCCACGCCCCGAACGGCGCGTGGACCCGCCACAGCAACAGGTAGAGCAACGTGGACCCGAACAGCGTGATAGTGCCGAGCAGGTACGACGTACGCCGTCCGATCGTGTCCGCGACAACGCCGGTCGGGATCTCGAACAGCACCATTCCGGCGGTGAAGAACGCGTTCGCGGCGAATGCCTGCCCGATACTCAGCCCCGCGTCCAGCAGGAAGAGCGTGTTGATCCCCCAGATCATCGACGACGCGCCCGTCGACACCACAACCAGCGTGAGGTAGGTCCGCAGTACCCGCTCCGGTGTCATCACTGTCTCCTGTCTCGTCACACCAGGAACGTCGGAGCGGGCGCCGGCCCTTCGACATCCGCGGGATTGCAACCTGGGACGGGTATCGTCCCGCCCGTGACGGATCCCCAGCAGGCAGGCACGGAAGACACTCCGGGTACCGCCGGAGCCAGTGCCAGCTCACCCGATGTCGGCACTGCACAGAACAATTCCGGCCACCCTCCGAGCGCCAACCTCCACAACACGGTCAAGCTCGCCGTCGTCGTCGGGGCGCTCGGGGTCGTGTTCGGCGACATCGGCACGAGCCCGATCTACACCCTGCAGACGGTCTTCAGCCCGAGCGATCCGCACCCGGTGCCGGTCAGTCCCGACAACGTGTACGGCGTTGTCTCGACGATCTTCTGGTCCGTCATGATCATCGTCACAGTGACGTACATCCTGCTCGCGATGCGCGCCGACAACGACGGCGAGGGCGGCATCATGGCGCTCATCACGCAATTGCGCCGCTACGGCGCGCAGCGTGGCCACAAGGTCGCGATCACCCTGGCCGCGGTCGGCATCTTCGGCGCCTCGCTGTTCTTCGGTGACAGCATGATCACCCCGGCCATCTCGGTCCTGTCCGCGGTCGAGGGCCTCAAGGTCGTCCAGCCGTCGCTGGCCGAATGGGTCGTCCCGATCACCGCGGTCATCATCGTCGTACTGTTCCTGGTCCAGCGCCGCGGCACCGAAGCGGTCGGCCGGATCTTCGGGCCGGTGATGATCCTGTGGTTCCTGGTCATCGGCGCGGCCGGGATCGGCGGCATCGTCGAGGACGCGGCCATCCTGAAGGCGATCTCCCCGACGTACGCGATCGGGTTCCTGGTCCACCACTTCCACATCGCGTTCTTCGCGCTGGCCGCGATCGTGCTGTCGGTCACCGGCGCCGAGGCCCTGTACGCCGACATGGGCCACTTCGGCCGCCGTGCGATCACGCGCGGCTGGTTGTTCCTCGTCCTGCCGGCGTGCACGCTGAGCTACTTCGGCCAGGGCGCGCTGATCCTCAAGGACGAGTCCAACATCAGCAGCCCGTTCTTCCTGCTCGTCCCCGAGTGGGGCCGGCTGCCGCTCGTCCTGCTCGCGACCGCGGCCACCGTGATCGCGTCGCAGGCCGTGATCACCGGGGCGTACTCGGTCGCCTCCCAGGCCGCGCAACTCGGCTACCTCCCGCGGCTCCGGGTCGCGCACACCTCGGCGACCACCATCGGCCAGATCTACGTACCGTGGATCAACTGGTTGCTGCTGGTCTCGGTGCTGACGCTGATCTTCGCGTTCCGCAGCTCGGCCGCGCTGGCCTACGCCTTCGGGATGGCGGTCACCGGCACGATCACGATAATGACGCTGCTGTTCTTCTACGTGGCCCGGCAGCGCTGGAACATCCCGCGGTGGCTGATCGGGATCGGCGCGACGTTGCTGCTGGCGGTCGACCTGCTCTTCGTCGCCGCGAACCTGACCAAGCTCGTCCACGGCGCCTGGCTGCCGCTGCTGATCGCGCTGACCGCGTTCACGATCATGACCACCTGGCAGCGCGGACGCGTGGTCGTCAGCGCCGAGCGCGCCAAGGCGGAAGGCCCGCTGCAGGAGTTCGTCGACGAGCTTGCCTCCGGCGAGCTGCCCGCCCGGACGGTTCCGGGGACCGCGATCTTCCTCAACCGCGGCAACGCCACCGCACCCCTGGCGCTGCGCGCCAACGTCGAGCACAACCAGGTGCGGCACGAGCACGTCGTGATCGTGTCGATCGACACCGAGCCGATTCCGCGCGTGCCGGAGGACCAGCGGGCCGTCGTCGACGATCTCGGGCACGGCGAAGACGGAATCACCCATGTCACCGCGAGATTCGGCTACATGGAGACGCCCGACGTTCCCGCCGCGCTGGCCACGCTCAAGCCGGAGGACACCGAGGGCCGCCTGGATCTCGAGCACGCCTCGTACTTCCTGTCGAAGATCGAGCTGCGCGTCGGCAAGCAGCACACGATGGCCGGCTGGCGGAAGCATCTGTTCATCGCGACCTCCCACATCACCGCGGACGCCGCCGAGTACTTCAACCTCCCCCGCGACCGGACAGTCATCATCGGATCGCACATCGAGGTCTAGAGCCAGGGCGGCAGGGGTTCTGCCGGACGTCCGTCTGCGGTGCGGACACCGTCGTACGGGCGTCCGGCGAGGAACGCGGCGACCTCCGGCAGTACGCCGGCCAGCTCCGGTACGTCGTCGCGCATCGTGCGGATGTCCGTACACAGGGCCTCGAGGAACCCCGCCGGGAGATCCGCGAAGGTGACACCGGTACCGAGGTCGACAGCGTGGATCATCACCTCTCGGCTGCGCATCCACGCGACATAGCTCGCGGGGATCTCCCGCCCCTGAGCCGAACGCACCGGCCGCTGCCACTGCTCGTCACTCAGCTCAGCCATCGAGTCCGCGAGCACCCGCGCCGACTCGTCGAACCACGCGAGCAACTCGTCGGCCGATCGTAGTGCGCCCGCCTCGATATCCGCGTTCCGTTGCTCGGCCGACGTGTACATGGCCCGCTCTTCGCCAGTCCTGGCCCAGTGGACCAACCGGCCGATCGCCTCCGCGTTCAAGGACAGGTGGGCGGCAACGTGCTTGCGGCTCCACCCGGGGAGCAGCGACGGGCCGTTCAGGTCAGACAGCGCTCTCCGGGACAACGTCGTACCATCGGTAATCCACTCGTGCGACCGCGTCAGCTCAATCGTCTCGACCATAGGGTGAGTATTCCGCAGTCACCGCGTACGGCGCGGGTTCTTGCAGCACTGTGGTGATCTGGCGAAACTGAGCCGGTGAAGGAGGCGACCCGGGCATGGTGACGACAATCGGGGTGGTCGGGCCGTCCGATCTGGTGACGTCCAGCAGCCGGATCATCCGAGCGCTGCGCGGGGTCGAGGTCGTCCCGCTGCGCTACCGGCGTGAAACCGACACGCCCCAGGTGATGGCCGCGGCGCCACCGAGTGTCGACGCCTGGCTGTTCACCGGCGTCGTCCCGTACCAGCTCGCCGCGGCGAACGACCTGCTCGATCGGCCGGCCGCCCACGTCGAGTACACCGGCGCCACGCTCATGCGCGCGCTCGTGCAGTTGCTCCGCGAAGGCCACGACATCACCTCGATGAGCATCGACGTACTGGACGAGGCCGAGGTCCACGAGACCCTCGACGAGGTCGGCCTGCCGACCCGCGGGATCCACGTGCTCCCGTACCACCCTGGTCTGAGCTCGGACGACGTGATCGCCTTCCACCGCGAGGCGAAGGCTGGGATCGCGATCACCTGCCTGCGATCGGCGTACGAGAAACTGCGGACCGGGCAGACCACCCTCCGGCTGGCGCCGTCGGTCCACTCCGTGCGGGCGGCGGTGAACAGCCTGCTCCTCGTCCAGGACGCCCTGCGCAGCGACGACGCCCAGATCGCGCTCGGCCTGGTCGAGATCGCGGAGGACGGCGAGAGCGCGCTCCGGCGCGAAGCCAGTTCGCTCGGCGGCAGCGTCATCAGGTACGACGACAAACGGCTCCTGGTCGTGACCACGCGCGGACCACTCGAGCAGGCGACCGCCGCGTTCACCGAGCTGGGGATGCTGACCCGGCTCAAGGAGCAGTTCGGGCCGGTGCGGATCGGATTCGGTATCGGCGGCTCCGGGGTGGAGACCGAGGTGCTGGCCCGTCGAGCGCTCGGCCGGGCGAGGACTGCCGGCCGGACCGCGGCCGTGGTCTCGTTGCGTAACGACATCGACCTGATCCTGGTCGGCGGCGCGGCTCCGCGGGCCCAGCAGCGCTCCAAGCTGCAACTGCTCGCGCAGCGGGCCGGGTTGTCCAAGGCAACCCTCGAGCGGCTGCAGGAGCTCGTGCACGCCACGCAGGACGACGGACTGACGACACGGTCCGTCGCCGATCACCTCGGGATCCAGCCGCGGACGGCCCGCCGGGTCCTCAACCGGCTGGAGCGCGCGGGGCTCGCGGATGCGACCGGCACCCAGCTCGGCACCGGCAGCGGTCGCCCGCTCGTCGTGTATCGCGTTCACCTGTGATTGTTGACTCATCGGCGCCGGTCGGATTAATTTCAGCCATGACCGTAATTCGGCTCGCTCGCGACGGTGGTCCGCCGGTGCGCTCGGATCCACTGCCCTCGGTGCTGGATGCCAGCGGCCGGCGGTTCGGCGACGACGAGGTCAAGGCGGTCGAGCGAGTGCTTCGCAGCGGCATGCTTTCCGCGACCTGGGGCGTCGAGGTCCAGGCCCTCGAGCAGGAGTTCGCGGACCTCTACGGCGCCGGCCACGCGGTCGCGTGCAGCTCGGGTACGGCGGCTCTGCACCTGGCCGTCGCCGCAGTCGACCCCGAGCCCGGTGACGAGATCATCACCACGCCGATCAGCGACATGGGCACGGTCTTCCCGATCATGATGCAGAACGCCGTACCCATCTTCGCCGATGTCGACCCGCTCACCGGCAACCTCTCCCCGATCACGGTCGCCGCCGCGATCACACCACGGACCAAGGCCGTCATCGTCGTTCATCTGTTCGGCAAACCCGCTCCGGTCCGGGAGTTGAAGGCACTCTGCGATCAGCACGGGATCTTGCTGATCGAGGACTGCGCGCAGGCGTACCTCGCGCCGGTCGGTGACACGTACGTCGGGCGGATCGGCCACATCGGCTGCTTCAGCCTGCAGCAGACCAAGCACATCAGCGCGGGTGACGGCGGGCTGGTGATCACGGACGACGCGGCACGGGCCCGGCGAATGCGACTCTTCGCCGACAAGGGCTGGCCGCGCGACACCGACGAGCGGACGTATCTCTTTCTCTCCCTGAACTACCGCATGACCGAGCTGGTCGCTTCCGTGACCCGGGCTCAGCTGACCCGACTCCGCGAAGTCGTGGCAGATCGTCGTACGGCGGCCGCCCGCGCGTCGGCCGGGATCGCGGACCTGGCCGGTGTCGCCACTCCCCCGGACGGCGGGGACCACGTCTATTGGCAGTATCCGTTGATCCTCTCGCCGTCAGCCGGTGACCCGCACGAGTGGGCCGCGGCCCTGACCGCCGAAGGCGTGCCTGCGACCGGTGGGTACCTGACCGCGCCGTTGTACGCCGCACCCGCCGTACGCGAGCGGATCACCTATGGGAAGTCAGGCTTCCCGCTGCAGGAGGTGTCGTATCCGGTCGGGTTGTGTCCCGTCGCCGAGGACTTGATCGACCACCGGCTCCTCGTCCTGCCCTGGAACGAGAACTACACCGAGGCCGACGTCGATGACATCATCGCCGCGATCCGCAAGGTCCACGGCGCGCTGGCGGCCGGATGACCGACGACGCTCCGCTGCTGCTCGACTGCGACATCCTCGTCGGGCACGACGTGACAACCGGGCGATGGGGTCAGGCGACCCGGGTGCGGGAGGTCTTCGACGCGACCGGTATCTCCGGCGGGATGGTGTCCTCCTTGCAGGCGGTGCATTTCGACGTACTCGCCGGCAACCTCGAGGCCCAGGAGGTTGCTGACGGCAACGGATGGTGGCTGTGCCCGGTGCTGGATCTGCGGGATGCGCTGGGTGCCGAGCGGGAGCTGGCGCGCCTGCTGGCCCTCGAGGATCCGCCCCGGGCGATCCGCCTGGCGCCGACCGCACAGAGCGTCGAGCCCGGGTATCCGTCGTTCGGCCATGTCGTGGGGCTGCTGGTCGAGGCCGGTGTGACGATCTTTGCCGAGGGCGACGTACGGATTGTCGGTCCCGCGCTCCGTGATCGCGGGGCGCGGGTCGTCTTCCTGGACACGCACTTCTACCACCTCGGCGACTTCGTGGTCCTGGCCCGCGCGGAGGCCGGGTTCCACACGTCCACGCGGATGCTGACCGGTCCGGATTCGCTGGAGATCGTCGCCGGGGAGGTCGGTGCCGAGCGGTTGGTGTTCGGCTGCCGGACCCCCTTTCACGAAACGCATTCCGTCGTACGGCGGTTGCTCAGCTCGAAGCTGTCCCCCGCCGAGATCGCCCAGGCCGGCAGCCAGAGCCTGATCGGCCTGCTGGAGGCGACGTGCTGATCGACGTCCACGCGCACTGGGGTCCGTGGTTCTTCTCGATGGAGGTCGCGAGCATCGACGTCAACATCGAGCTGATGGACCGGTTCGGCATCGACCTCCAGTTCGTGTCGGCGATCGAGGCCATCGTGTACGACGCTCCCGCCGGGAACCGGTCACTCGCGGCACAACTCCGCGCGGACCGGCGTCTGCGCGGGATGGTGGTCATCGATCCCCGCCGGCTCAAGGAGGGGCGGGCCGACCTCGAGGAACTGCTCGCCGGAGACGGTCGATCGCGGTGGGTCGGCGCGAAGATCCACACCGAGTACAGCCGCACACCGGTCGGCTCACCCGCGATGCAGGCCGCGATCGAGCTGACCACCGAGTTCGGGCTGCCCACGCTCGTCCACACCTGGGCTCACAGCGTCATCGACCTGGCCGACGTCGTCGAGCGCGTCCCCGCGGCCCGCGTGATCGCCGGCCACATGGGCGCCCACGGCTGGCCGCTGGTCCCCGAGGCCGCCGCGCGCTCGGACCGGATCTGGTTCGAGCCGTGCTGGTCGGCTCCGGATGCCGACCGCATCCGCTGGATCCTCGACCAGATCGGCCCGTCGCGGCTGATGTTCGGCACCGACGCCACCCTGATCGACCCCTCGGTGGCCCTCGGCGCCCTGGAAGCCGCCAACCTGACCCCGGACGAGGCGAAAGCCGTCAACTGGCAGAACGCCGCCACCCTCTTCAACCTGCCGGCCTAGCTACGTGTGGTTGGGCGACAGGAACACCACGATGCTGCCCCTGGGGCCTCGGGCGTCGGGCTCGTGCCAGCCGAGGTGGCGGTAGAAAGCGATCGTCCGGTGGTTCTGGTTCCAGGCGAGCAGCCAGGCCCGCGGGTGCGCGTCGGTCACCGCTGCCAGCAGTCGTCGCCCGAGCCCGGTCCCGCGAGCTGATTCGAGCGTTCCGAGCTCGTCCACCTCGAACGCGTCGATGAGCAGCGACTCGACCTGATCCACACCGAGCCGCTCCAGGACCTCGCCGTACGACCGATCCGTCCGGAAGGGCGCCGGAGTGATCCACCCGGTCACAAACCCGGCGATCCGCCCGTCCTCGGATCGCTCGATCCACGTCCGGAAACCGTCCCGAACCGCATCCGTCTCCAACCGGCGCCGGAACGCTGCGCGCGTCTGCTCAGGATCTCGATGCTCGAACGGCGGCGCCGTGAACACCTGCACGTACGCCGCCGTCAACTCGTCCGCGATCCCCAGCACATCTGCCCCATAGCTCTCCACCGCCCCAACCTAGGCGAGCTGGGGTGGAGGCACGCGGTGCATCAGGTGGTGACCGGGCTCGGGGCGGGGGTGTCGAGGGCGCTGGGAGCGGGCTGGCCCGCAGCGAGGGCGGGGTGGCGGCGATCCGGTGGCGGCACTGCGTCCAGGGCGCTTGCAGCGGGCGACATGGCCGGTGCGGCCAAGGCTTCCAGGACCGCGGCCGGGCCTGGCGGTGCCGGCTGGGCCGCCGGGGTGCCGGTGGCGATCGACTCCAGCTCGGCACGGAACTGCGGCAGCATCCAGCGGAACGGCTGGTCCAGCACCCGGGCGATGGTCGCCTCCGGGACCCGCAGCAGCCCACCGATCCGGGCCAAGGCGTCCGGCTCGTCGGTGGCGGCGTACAGCAGGTGGATGACCTCGTGCCGGTGTGCGAACACCGCCAGCGCGGCGGCGGCCAAGCCTGCGTCGATTTCCGGCGGACTTGCGATTTCCCCGTTGACAGTCACGTCACCCTCAACCCGCCAGAGACCCGATCGGTTACGTGTCAGTCGTTTCACTGACAGCAAATTTCGGTCAGCTGGGGAGCCAGGAGACCTTTCCGAGCAGGTACGTCGCCCCGATCAGCGCAACCGTGTCGATCAAGGTATGCGCCACGACCAGTGGCATGATCCGGCCCCAGCGGCGGTAGAGCCAGGTGAAGATCACGCCCATGATCACGTTCCCGGCGAACCCGCCGAGCCCCTGGTAGAGGTGGTACGAGCCGCGCAGGAGTGCGCTGGTGGCGGTCGCCTTGCGAACGGACCAGCCGAGCTGATCCAGGCGGTGGTTCAGGTACCCGAGGACGATGACCTCCTCCAGGATGGCGTTCTCCGCGGAGACCGCGATCAGGATCGGGATCCGCCACCAGTAGTCGGGCAGCTGAGAAGGGTCGACGGTCAGGTTGGCGCCGGTGGCGTGGGCGCCGATGTAGAAGAGCAGACCCGCGCCGCCGATGCAGGCGGCGATCGCGGTCCCCCGGCCGAGGTCCCGGAGCCGGTCCCGCAGGTCGAAGCCGAGGGTCCGCAGCGACTCACCGCCGCGCAGCAGGAAGTGACCGACGAGCGCCACCGGGACGAGCGCGGTCACCACCGCGAAGATCTGCCAGGCCAGATCCAGCCACGGCCGACCGGGCGCTCGGGACCCGACGATCACCGCGGTCTGCCCGCTGATCGGCTTCGCCGACGTCAGCACCCCGGTGAACGAGATGATCGCCGCCACCCCCGACGCACCCAGCGAGAGCGCCAGGACCAACCAGATCTCTCGGGTCAGCACCCGGCGGGAGGGCAGTACCGGGGCCGCCTCGGTCGGGCTGATGGATTCGTCGGCCGGCCTCGTCATGCCTCAACTATCCCGCAGCCCGCCAGCGCCTCGCGGCTCAGGAGTCGTCCGGGCCCTGCAGGAGCTGGAGCAGGTGATCGAACAGGTCGGAGGGTTCGGCGTTCAGGGTGAACTGGGACCGGATCTGCAGACCGTCCGAGAGCGCGATCAGCAGGGTGGCGATCGCCGTCGGGTCAGCCGCGGGATTGAGGGTGCCGTTGGCTTGGCGGGCTCGGACGGAGTCGGCCAGCGCCGCGCGGATCCGGGCGTACCGGTCCACGAAGTACTCGTGCCCGGGATGGTCCGGGTCGCCCGCTTCGGCCGAGAACGTCGAGTACAGCTGCACCAACCCCGGGACATCGCGGTTGTGCCGCACGATCGCGCCGAACTTGTCGATCAGATCCGACTCGTCGGCCGCATCCGCCTCGATGATCCGCCGCGCGTCGGCGTCGTCACGGGCTCGGAGAACGGCCTCGAACAGCTGTTCCTTCGAGCCGAAATAGTGCAGCAGACCGGCCTCGCTCAGGCCGACCGCGGCGGCCAGCTCGCGGGTCGAGGTGTTGCGGTAGCCGTGCCGCGCGATCACCTCGAGCGCCGCCCGCAGGATCTCCTCCCGCTTGGCGATTCCCTTCGCGTACGGGCCTCGCGGAGGTCGACCGGTGGAAGGCATACTCAAATCACTCGGTTTTCGGATGTAGCGTCGTCCGTATGTCATCCCCTGCGCACCTCGAGGATCTGCTCGGCCGGCTCACGCTCGAGGAGAAGGTCCGGGTCTTGACCGGTCAGGACTTCTGGTCGACCTATCCGCTGCCGAGCGTCGGCCTGCGCTCGATGATCCTGTCCGACGGACCGAGCGGCGTACGCGGTCCGGTCTGGGACGAGCGCGACCCGTCGCTGAACCTGCCGTCGGCGACCGCGCTGTCGTCGTCCTGGGATCTCGCCATCGCCCACCGGTACGGCGTCGTCTCCGCCCTCGAAGCACGACGCAAGAACGTCGACGTCGTACTCGGCCCGACGATCAACCTGCACCGCTCGCCCCGCGGTGGACGGCACTTCGAGGCGTTCAGTGAGGACCCGGTCCTGACCGCCGAGCTCGCCGCCGCGTACGTCGCCGGCGTCCAGGAGCTCGGCGTCGGCGCCACTCCCAAGCACTATGTCGCGAACGACTTCGAGACCGAGCGCTTCACCGCGAACGTCGTCGTCAGCGAGCGCGCCCTCCGCGAGGTCTACCTGCTCGCCTTCGAGAAGGCTGTCTCCGAGTCCAAGTCCTGGCTCGTGATGAGCGCGTACAACTCGATCAACGGCACCACCGCGTCCGAGAACGCGCTCCTCGAGACGCCGCTCAACAGCGACTGGGGTTTCGACGGCGTCGCCGTCAGCGACTGGACCGGCGTACGCAGCGTCGAGAGCGCCAAGCACCCGCAGGACCTGGCCATGCCCGGGCCGATCGGAGCCTGGGGTGACGCGCTGCTCGAAGCGGTCCGATCCGGCGAGGTCAAAGAGGAGGCGATCGACCGGAAGGTGCTGCGCATCCTGAAGCTGGCGACCCGGGTCGGCGCGCTCGAGGGCTTCTCGAAGCCGGCTGAGGTTCCGCAGGTCGACGGTATCGCCTTCAGCCGGACGGCGGCCGCCGAAGGCTCGGTCCTGCTGAGCAACAACGACGAGCTGCCCTGGCAGGCGCCACAGCGAGTCGCCGTCATCGGTCACAACGCGCGCGACGCACGCACCCAGGGCGGCGGCAGCGCGACCGTCATTCCGGCGTCGGTGGTCTCGCCGCTGGAGGGCATCCGGCGAGCCCTCCCCGATGCTCAGGTCACCTACTCGATCGGCGCGGTCGTCCAGGAGGGCGTCGCCGAGTTGCCGCTGGCAACGATGACCAATCCCGTGAACGGCCAACCCGGCGCCCGCGTCCGGTTCCTGGCCGCGGACGGCCTTGAGCTGTACGCCGAGAACCGCTTCTCCAGTGCGCTCGTGTACCTCGGCGGGAATGCGCCGATCGGTGACACCGCGGTGTTCGAGTTCCACACCACCTACACTCCGGCCGAGAGCGGCGACATCCTGCTCGGTTTCGCGACCGTCGGCCGGGGCCGGATCTTTGCCGATGGCAACCTCCTGCGCGAGGAGACCGCCGTACCGGTCGGCGACGATCTCGGCGCCGCGCTGCTCTCACCGCCGTCGATCTCGACTCCCTTATCGGTGACCGCCGGCCAGGCCGTCGATCTGCGCGTCGAGCTCGACGTCATCCACATCGAAGGCGGCCTCGAGGCCCTGAGCATCACCATCGGCGTCGAGCCCGACCGCTCGGATCCACAGGCGCTCATCGACCAGGCCGTCGCGGCGGCCCGCGACGCCGACGTCGCGATCGTTGTCGTCGGCACCAATTCCAAGGTCGAGTCCGAGGGCTACGACCGTACGTCGCTCGCCCTGCCGGGCCGACAGGACGATCTGGTTCGGGCGGTCGCCGCGGCCAACCCGCACACGGTCGTCGTGGTCAACGCTGGCTCACCGGTCCTCCTTCCCTGGCGTGACGACGTCGCGGCCGTTCTCGTGACGTACTTCGGCGGGCAGGAGTACGGCAACGCACTGGCCGATGTCCTCCTCGGCACCGTCGAGCCAGGCGGCCGGCTCCCGACCACGTGGCCGCGAGCGGAGTCCGACGTACCGGTCATCGATGTCACGCCGGTCGACGGCGTCCTGCGGTACGACGAAGGTGTGCACATCGGATACCGCGCCTGGCTCCGGGCGGGCACCGAGCCCGCCTACAGCTTCGGCCACGGCCTCGGCTACACCACGTGGGAGCTGTCCGACTTTCGCGCCAACGACCCGACGTCCGTCGCGCTGACCGTCCGGAACACGGGCAGCCGCGCCGGCAAGCACGTCGTCCAGGTGTACGTCGAACGCCCCGAAACCACCGTGGACCGTCCGGTCCGCTGGCTGGCCGGGTTCACCGTCGTACGGCTCGAGGCGGGTCAGGCTCGGGACATCACCGTGCACCTGCACAACCACACGTTCGAACACTGGAACGACGGCTGGACCACCGAACCCGGCACCTTCACCCTCAAGGCCGGCTCGTCTGTGTCGGATCTCGCGCTTTCGACCGAACTGGAGATCCGTTAGCTGCCCGGCTGGCGAGCCTGGCGTCCGTTCGACGGACGCCGTTCGCCCGACACCGGCCGCCGTACAACGCGACGGCCGGTGCCGGACTGCCAATAGAGCGTGATAGCCCCCGTGGACTCGATAGGGTCGGCGGATGGACGTGGTGCGGCTGACGCAGGTCTCCAAGCGGTACGGCCGACGGCAGATTCTGGCGGGCGTCGACCTGCAAGTGAGCTCGGGTGAGTTGCTCGCACTGGTCGGCGCGAACGGTTCGGGCAAGTCCACGGTCCTGAAGTTGATGGTGGGCTTGTCCCGTCCGTCAACGGGCACCGTGCGGCGGAGCGCTCGGGTCGTGAGCTACGTGCCTGACGTGTTCGCATCACACGATCGGCTGTCGGCGTCGTCGTACCTGCGGCATATGGGACGGATCCGCGGCCTGAGCGACCGCGCCGCCCGCTCGCGTGCGGACGAGCTGCTGGAGCGGCTGGCGCTGTCAGGTGGTGCGGACACGGCGATGCGGAAGTTGTCCAAGGGGAACGCGCAGAAGGTCGCGCTCGCGCAGGCACTGCTCGATCCCCCGCAACTGCTCGTGCTTGACGAACCGTGGGCCGGGCTCGACGCGACCGCACATGCGACCCTGCGCGAGCTGCTGACCGAGGCGGCGTCGCAGGGCGCTGCGGTTGCCTTCACCGAGCACTCCGAGGTCGTCGTCCGGTCGACCGCGACCAGGGTCTGCGAACTCCGCGACGGCGCGCTACTCACCGTCGACGGAGGCGGGGCGAGTCTCACCGAGATCACATTGCTTGCCGGCGCCGACCTCGATTGGGCCCGGCAGCCGGACATCGTGGCGGTACGACGGAACGACACTGGCGTCACGTTGATGCTGCCGACCGGGCGGCACGATGCGGCGCTGCTGACCGCGTTGAACCACGGCTGGTCGGTCACGACGGTCCGGCAGGTGAAGCCGGAGTGAGCGCCTTCTACCGCTATCTCCTGACCAGCGTGTTGTTGTCCCAGCGCTACCTGCCACCGACGCTGATCTTCCTCGCCGCGATGGCCGTTGGTACGACGGCCGACAACGGACCGCTGCAGTCGTCGTACTCGTTCTGCGTCCTCGCGATGCTTGTCTGTACGACGTGGTTGACCGTGAGCATCGTCAATCACGAAGATCCGACGCAGCGCAAGATCACGCTGGTCATGATCGGCAGCTCACTCCGCGTCCTCGCGATCACCGTCGCCGTCGTCCTCACCTGGTGTGTCCCGCTGCTCGTGATCGGTCTCGCGTACCCGATCGTCCTCGGGAAGCACGCCTTCACGATCGGCGACCTCGTGGTCGGCGCGGCCGCCCAGCTCGGTGCCGCAATGATCGGGATTGCGATCGGCCTGCTCTGCTCTCGACTGGTCATCCCGCGCGTAGGCATAGCCATGCTCACCGCAGCCGCCGCAATCCTCGCCACCCTCCTGATCAGCTGGATCTCCCCCATCCGCCAACTCATGACCGTCCTGTCCAACGATCGCTCCCCCGGCGCGGTCGCCCTACCCATCACCCTCCTAACCGCCCTATCCGCAGCCCTCCTCACAGCCGCCACCCTCACAACCAGATCCCTGGCCGACCGCCGGGAGTGAGGTCAGCTGTGCAGGGTCAACAGGACGTATACGTCCACTGGGAGGACAACGCAGGTGGCGCCAGGCTGGAGTGGCTCGGTGGAGTGGGACACGTCCTAATGTCGACCGTGCACAACGATCCGGGGGTTGGGGTTGTGCCGTGTTGGATCCGTGGCTAGGGGTGAGCTGGCCTATTTGATGGGTCTGCCCACGAAGCAAGGGGTTGCGGACCCTCAACGCGAGTGTGCAACCCCCGATTTCATGGGCAGACCCAGCAAATTCGTTGGCCGACCCATGAAATCGAGCCTGCCGGGAGCTCAGTTCGTTGAGTCGTAGTAATTGGTTCGGGCCGGGATGCTCGAGTCGTGGATGTCGGCGCGATTCGTCGCCGATCCCCGACCCGGATCCACGACTCGATGTCCGCCGTGGAGGTGTTAGGGGACGGGGACCTTGGATTGGTGAGGGGCGGCGGAGTTGCGGACGATGAGGGTGGTGGCCAGTTCTACGTGGTGGGAGTCGACCTTGGTGCCGTCGGCTAGCTGGAGGGCTGTGCGGACGGCCACGGCGCCGATCTCGCGGAGGGGTTGTTTGACCGTGGTGAGTTGGGGTGAGGCGTGGCGGGCGACTTGCGTGTCGTCGAAGCCGACCACGCTGAGGTCGTCGGGGATCCGTAGGCCTCTCGAGCGCGCGGCCTCCATGACCCCGACCGCCACCTCGTCGCAGCCCGCGAAGATCGCGGTTGGCGCCTCCGGCAGGTCGAGCATCTTCGACCCGCCGACCAGACCGTCGTCGTACAGGAAGTTGCTCAGCCAGATGTAGTCCTTCGGCACCGGCGCCCCGGCCGCGTCCATCGCGCTGCGGAAGCCGCTCATCCGCGCCTGGTTGCAGGCCGAGGTCGGTGGCCCGCCGATGTACGCGATACGCCGATGCCCGAGCGAGAGCAGGTGCTGCGTCGCCGCCATCCCACCCGCGAAGTTCGTCGCGCCGACACTCGTCACATCGGGCTGCGGGACATCGGCCGGATCGATGATCACCAGCGGCAGCCGAGCCCGTGACAGCGCGGCGAGATCGGCGTCGGAGAGTTCGCTGGTGATACCGACGGCCGCCCGTCGACCGGACGTGATCAGCTCCCGGATCCACGGCGCCGCGCGACCGGCCGAATGCCGACCCGGATGCGGCGGCCGGGAGCTGAGGACGATCTCGACCCCAGCCGCCTCGCCGGCATCGAGCACCCCTTGGATCACCTCGACCGAGTAGCTGTTCAGGACACCTTGGTAGAACAGCTCGACCGTGTCCCGCGCGACCGGATCCGGCCGGCGTCCGACGTACCCGTGCTTCTCGAGGATCTCCTGCACCCGCGCGCGCGTCACCGGCGAAACGTCGCTGCGACCGTTCAGCACCTTGGAGACCGTGGCGATCGAGACGCCGGCGGTACCGGCCACCGTCGCCAGGGTGACCCGGCCCTTCAATCGCGACATCTCGTCACCCTCCTCCGGGATCCTGGATCGTCACCGGCGTCGTCAGGACGCGCCGATGTCCGACCACCCTCACATCCCCAGTCACCCGGATTACAGCACGACACGGCAGGTCCAGCGATGACGTGCCGACCATCACCTCGAAGTCCCCGGGCTCGACGATCCGCCGCAGATCCGGACCCGTGTACGCCGTGCGATCGGCATGCACGCGGAACGTCACCTCGACCGCGGCACCCGGCTCCAGCGACACCCGCGCGAACCCGGTCAGCAGCTTCAACGGCCGCGCGACCCGGGCCACCACATCCCGCAGATACAGCTGCACCACCTCGTCGCCGGCCCGCTCACCCGTGTTCCGCACCCGCACGGTCGCGGTGAATTCGCCGTCGTTGCCAATCGCCTCCGCGCTCAGCCGCAAGTCGTCGACCACAAAGCTCGTGTACGACGCTCCGTACCCGAACGGGAACAGCGGACGAACCTCGAGACCGCTGATCCCCGCACTCTCCACACTCCCGAGAGCCGGCTGCAGGTACGTACCGGGCTGCCCACCACCATGCCGCGGAATCTGCACGGGCAGCTTGCCGCTCGGCACGATCCGCCCGCTCAGTACGCCGGCGATCGCGGCCGCGCCCTCTTGTCCCGGGATGAAGGCTTGCACCAGCCCGGCGACACGGTCCGCGATCCCGCCGAGCGCATACGGACGACCGGAGACGACCACGACGACAACCGGCGTACCGGTGGCGAGCAGCTCATCCAACAGGTCGGCCTGCACACCAGGCAGCCGGAGATCCTCGGCATCGCATCCTTCGCCCGACGTGCCGTGACCGAAGAGCCCGGACAGGTCACCGACGTACGCGATGCAGAGGTCCGCCGCTGCTGCCGCTTCGGCCGCGGCAGCAAATCCGGACCGATCGTCACCGATGACCTCACATCCCTTGACCTGCACGAGATCCACGCCGGGCAGTTCGTTGCGCAGTGCATCGATCGGTGTGGTCACCTCGATACCCAGGCCACGGTCGGGGTACCGCGGCAGCACGTGATTCGGGAAGGCGTAGCAGCCCATCAGCGTGCGCGGATCGTCGGAGCATGGCCCGACCACCGCGATCCTGCCCGCGGACAGCGGGAGCGCCGACCCCGCATCGAGCAGTACGACGGACTTCGCCGCGATCTCCCTCGCCAGCGACCGGTTCTCGGCCGAATTGAGATCGACATCAGCCCGGACGGAGCCCACAGGGGTCCAGTCCGGATCGATCAGGCCGAGCTCGACCTTCTGCAGCAGCAACCGCCGAGCCGCGCGATCGATCAGCTCCTCGGCCACTTCCCCGGCCGTCACCTTCTCGGCCAGGCCGGCGAAGCCGATCGTGTCCGGCAATTCCACATCGGTCCCCGCGGTCAACGCCAGTACGCCCGCTTCATGGTTGCCCTCGGCAACGCGATGCATCGACGCCAGGAACGGGATCGCCCAGTAGTCCGACACCACCGTCCCGTCGAAATCCCAGTCGTCGCGGAGCACATCGGTGAACAACCAGGGATCCGCACCCGCGGGCATCCCGTCGATGTCGGCGTACGAACTCATCACCGACGCGGCGCCCGCCGTCGCGATCGCGGTCTCGAACGTCGGCAGGATGATGTCGAGCAGCTCGCGCCGGCCCATCGACACCGGACCGTGGTTCCGCCCGGCACGGGATGCGGAGTAGCCGGCGAAGTGCTTCAGCGTCGCCAGCACGCCCGCGCTCTGCAGCCCACGGACGTACGCCGAACCCAGCAACGCCACCAGATAAGGATCCTCGCCGATCGTCTCCTCGACCCGGCCCCAGCGATAGTCACGCACGACATCCAGCACCGGCGACAACCCTTGGTGCACACCGACCGCGGCCATGTCCCGCCCGATCGCCGCCGCCATCCGCTCGACCAACCCAGGATCGAACGTCGCACCCCACGCGATCGACGCGGGATAGACCGTCGCGCCGTACGTCGTGAACCCGGTCAGGCACTCCTCGTGGACCAGGGCCGGGATCCCGAGCCGCGAGTCCTTCAGTACGACGTCGTGCTGGCGGATCACCTCCGCCACACCCTCCTCGACCGTCTGTGGGTAGCTGCCCCAGACCCGGGTCAAGTGACCCAGACCGTGTCGGCTCGCCTCCTCGAGGGTCAACGAAGCGCCCGTGGCAAAGACGTCCTCCATCGGCGCAACGTTGATCGTCTCGTCCGCCGGCAACTCTGCGTCGTCCATGTCGTTGCCGACCCAGCGACTGCCCAGCTGCGCGATCTTCTCCTCGAGCGTCATCGCCCGCAGCAGCAGGTCGACCCGCTTCTCCGCGGGCAGCGTGGGATCACGCCACGGTTGATCGATCGACGTGGACAAGAAATTCTCCCTCAACAAGACAAATGTTTCGGTGGCAAAGTATCGAAAAAGTTTCGACGATCCTGCGAAGTCTGGGACGGTCGCCGGAATCCTGTGAATCGCCTGTGCAGACAGGCGAATGCGTGACCTCACTGTGACTCCGAAGTGCCGGTAGTTCAAGTCTTGACAGCGATACCTGCGAAATCTATGTTTCGAAACAAGTCTTTATCGGCAGGTGCTTCCGCGACCTGCGGGGCAGCATGGAGTACGGAGATCACAGTGGATCCCATCAGCACATCTCGGCGTACGTTCCTCGGGCTGGTCGGTGGCGGCGCGCTGGCGGCCGGGCTCGCCGCGTGCGGCAGCTCCGGCCCGAAGAGCACGCCCGGTTCGACCGCCGGGGCGGCCGCCGGCAGCGGCACGACGTACTGGTTCCTCACCGGTCAGCCGCAGCAGGCCATCCGCGAGGCGCAGGTCAAGCGGTTCAACGACGCGAACTCGGGCACGCAGATCAAGACCACCGAGTTCCAGAACGACGCGTTCAAGGCCAAGATCAAGACCGCCATCGGCGCCGGCCAGGGCCCGACGCTGATCTGGGGCTGGGGCGGCGGCGGTCTGAAGGCGTACGTCGAAGCGGGCCAGGTCGAGGACCTGACCGACTGGCTCAGCACGGACGAGGCGAAACTGAAGGACTCGATCTTCCCGTCCGCGTTCACGGCGGCGACCGTCAACGGCAAGATCTACGCGGTGCCGGGCGAGACCGTGACGCCGATCGTGCTGTTCTACGACAAGCGGTCGTTCGAGAAGATCGGTGCCGAGCCGCCGAAGTCGTGGCAGGACATCATGACGCTGGTGCCCAAGTTCAACGAGAAGGGCATCGCGCCGTTCTCGCTCGGCGGCCAGTCGCGCTGGACCAACATGATGTGGCTGGAGTTCCTGTTCGACCGGATCGGCGGCGCCGAGGTCTTCCAGAACATCTTCGACGGCAAGAAGGACGGCTGGTCCGACCCGTCCGCGCTGAAGGCGCTCGAGGAGATGCAGAACCTGATCAAGGCGAACGGCTTCATCAAGGGCTTCTCCTCGATCACCGCCGACTCCAACGCCGACCAGGCCCTGCTCTACACCGGCAAGGCCGCGATGATGCTGCACGGCGCCTGGACCTACGGAAACATGAAGACTTCTGGTGGAGACTTCGTGACCGGCGGGCACATGGGCTACATGAACTTCCCGCCGTACGAGGGCGGCAAGGGCGACCCGACCGACACCGTCGGCAACCCGGGGCAGTACATGTCGATCTCCTCCAAGGCGAGCCAGGCCGACAAGGACACCGCGAAGAAGTTCATCGCGAACAACACGCTCGACGACGCCACCGTGGATGCCTGGGTGAAGTCCGGCAACATCCCGGTGGTGAAGAGCGCGAAGGACAAGCTCTCCTCGATCACCGACACGAACGACTCCGCGTGGCTGAACTTCGTCTACGACACCGCGGCGAACGCGAAGAACTTCGCCCAGTCCTGGGACCAGGCGCTCAGCCCGACGCAGGCCGAGACCCTGCTCGACAACATCGCCAAGCTCTTCCAGCTCTCGATCTCACCACAGCAGTTCGCCGACAACATGAACGCGGTGATCGGCCAGTGACTCTACTGATGCCACGCCTCCGGCGTGGTCGGTCATGACCGCGGCCGCCCCGCCAACGACACCCGTCGCGTCGGCGACCTCGCGTCAAGCGGGGTCGTCCGGCGTCGGGAAGAGCGATTCGGTCGCCTGGATGGTTCTGCCGGCCCTGGTGATGTTCATCGTCTTCGGGGTCGTGCCGTTGCTCGGCGTACTGTTCCTGAGCTTCACCCGGTGGGACGGCCTCGGCGCCATCAGCGCGGCCGGTTTCTCCAACTGGAAGACCGTGCTCTCCGATCCTCAGCTGCCGCACAGCATCCTGGTGACCTTCGAGATCATGATCCTGTCCTGGGCGGTGCAGACGCCGATGAGCCTGCTGCTCGGCACGTTCCTCGCCGGCCGCCAGCGGTACCGCGCGTTCCTCGCCGTCCTCTACTTCATCCCGCTGCTGCTCAGTTCGGCGGCGATCGCGATCACCTACAAGGCACTCCTCGATCCGAACTTCGGGCTCGGGCCGGGGCTGCACCTCGGCTTCCTGACCCAGGACTGGCTCGGCCGGAGTGATCTGGCCGTCGGCGTGGTGATCTTCATCGTGTCCTGGCAGTTCATCCCGTTCCACTCACTGATCTACCAAGGCGGCGTCCGGCAGATCCCGACCACGATGTACGAGGCGGCCTCGATCGACGGCGCCGGCCGGGTCCGGCAGTTCTTCAGCATCACGGTCCCGCAGCTCAAGTACACGATCATCACGTCGTCGACGCTGATGGTCGTCGGCTCGCTGACCTTCTTCGACCTGATCTTCGTCCTGACCGCGGGCGGTCCGGGCGACGCCACCCGGGTCCTCGCCCTCGACATGTACAAGCGTGGCTTCATGTCCAACCAGATGGGACCGGCCAGCGTGATCGCCGCACTCATCGTGCTGCTCGGCCTCGCGCTCGCCCTGCTGCTGCGCCGGCTCGGCGGGAGTACGACGGCCAGCCAGCAGGAAGGTGCCTGAGATGGCAGTTGCGACCAGCAGCCGCGCCGAGGCAACGACCCGGCAGTCGAGCAGCAAGCGCCCCGGTCGCGCCCGCAAGCTGCTCCAGCTCAACTGGTTCGGCGGCCTGGCCGGCTGGATCTGGCTGGCGATCGTCCTGATCCCGCTGTACTGGATCGTCGTCACCAGCTTCAAGGACCAGAGCGCGTACTTCACCCAGAACCCGTTCGCCCTCCCGTCGGCCCCGACCACGAACAACTACAAGCTGGTGATCGAGTCCGACTTCCCGCGGTACTTCCTCAACAGCGTGATCGTCACCGTGGGCACGATCATTCCCGCGGTCGCGATCTCGTTCATGGCGTCGTACGCGATCATCCGTGGCGCGGGCAGCCGGTTCCTTGCCGGCGTCAACGGTCTGTTCCTGATGGGGCTCGCGATCCCCTTGCAGGCAACGATCATCCCGGTCTACCTGCTGATCATCAAGATGCACCTGTACGACAGTCTGCTGGCCCTGATCCTGCCGTCGATCGCGTTCTCGATCCCGCTGTCGGTGCTGGTGCTGTCGAACTTCATCCGCGACGTACCCAAAGAGCTCTTCGAGTCGATGCGCGTGGACGGCGCCAGCGAGTGGGGCATGATGCGGACGCTCGCCCTCCCCCTCACCCGTCCCGCGCTGGTCACCGTGAGCATCTACAACGGCCTGGGCGTGTGGAACGGCTTCCTACTGCCGCTGATCCTGACTCAGTCCCCCGACAAGCGCACACTCCCCCTGGCGCTCTGGACCTTCCAAGGCCAGTACAGCGTCAACGTCCCTGCGGTCTTGGCCTCGGTCGTGCTCACGACCTTGCCGATCGTCATCCTGTACGCCGTCAGCCGGCGCCAGCTCCTCAGTGGGCTCACCGCCGGCTTCAGCCGGTAGCTCCCTTTACCCCGAAAGACCCGCTCGCCGCGATCACAAAAGATTGCGGCGAGCGCTTTTCGTTGCTACCGTTGGGTGTTTGTGCGGGCATAAAAAAAGACGCCCTGTTGGGGCATCTAAGTACAGATTATCAGAGCCCAACGGGCTTTGGCAAGAGACTCGGGGGCAATGTGACGGATCAGGTAGTAGTACGCGAGATCGCAGCGGAGCAAGGCGAAGTGACGCGGATGTACGACCGGCTGGACGTGTTGCGCGAAAGGGCACGCGCCGAGTTGGACCGGGTGCAGGTCGAGGAGACCGTCGACAACAATCAGAGTTATACCGAGCGTGAGTCGTTCACCGATCTGTTCTCCGGGCGATTCTCCCAACTGTCGACGGTCGAGCGCGGATTGTGTTTCGGGCGCATCGACGAAACGGCCGGCGAGCGGTTCCACATCGGGCGGATCGGGCTGTTCGACGAGGAGTACGACCCGATCCTGATCGACTGGCGAACGCCGATCGCGCAGGTCTTCTATCGCGCCACCGCGGCCGACCCGCTGGGCGTCAAGCGGCGCAGGCACATCCGCCTGCAGGGCCGGACGGTCGTCGGCGTGGACGACGACGTACTCGATCTCGACGCGATCGGCGACGACGAACGCTCGACACTGATCGGCGAGGCCGCGTTGCTCTCTTCCCTCGGCGCCAACCGCACCGGCCGGATGAACGAGATCGTCGCGACCATCCAGACCGAACAGGACGAGATCATCCGCTCCGGCCTGCCCGGGGTCCTCGTCGTCCAAGGTGGTCCGGGCACCGGCAAGACCGTGGTCGCGCTCCATCGGGCGGCGTACCTGCTCTATACGTACCGCGAGCAACTGAAGCGCAGCGGCGTACTCGTCGTCGGCCCCAACAGCACCTTCCTGCGCTACATCGACCAGGTCCTCCCCTCGCTCGGTGAGACCGATGTCGTGCTGGCGACTGTCGCCGAGCTGTACCCGGGCGTGGTCGCGACCGCGCCGGAGTCTGCCGAGGCTGCGCGGATCAAGGGCGGCCTGGGCATGGCCGAGGTCCTCGCACAGGCCATCCGGAGCTTCCGGCCGGTCCCGACCGCGCCGATCCGGCTCAAGGTGGACCAGCACGAGCTCGTCCTGCGGCCGGACGTCGTACGCAAGGCACAAGCGCACGCGCTCGACACCGACGAGCCGCAGCACAACCGCGCGCGTCGGGTCTTCGTACGGCGGATCCTCAAGTCGCTCACGAATCAGGTCGTCGACAAGATCGGGCGCCAGTACGTCGGCCAGGAGGACATCGACGACATCCGCAAGGAGCTGACCGAGGACGACCGCGTCCAGAGCATGCTCGACCGCCTCTGGCCGGAGCTCACTCCCCAGCTTCTCGTGAGTGTGCTGTTCTCGTCGCCGGATCGGCTCAAGGCCGCCGCGCCCGAGCTCAGCGATGAGGAACTGACCGCGATCGTCCGGCCGCTGGACGCCGACTGGTCGCAGTCGGATGTGGCGCTCCTCGACGAGGCGGCCGAGCTGCTCGGCGACGTCGACGCGACTGTTGCCGCGCGCAACCGTCAGACCGCGGAGTCCGACGCTGCCGAGGCGGCCAACCGCGAGTACGCCCATGGTGTCGTCCAGATCGAGCTGACCGCGGAGCGGATCGCGCTGATGCCCTGGGAGATCGAACAGTTCGCCGACCTCGTCGCCCGCCGGACCCAACTGATCGAGAACCCGTTCACCCTGGCCGAACGCGCCGCCTCCGACCGCACCTGGGTCTTCGGCCACGTGATCGTCGACGAAGCGCAGGAGCTGTCCGAGATGGACTGGCGCATGCTGATGCGCCGCTGCCCCCGCCGTTCGATGACACTGGTTGGCGACATCGCCCAGACCGGCTCGGCCGCCGGCGTGCGCTCGTGGACCGACCTGCTCGACCAGTACGCGCCCCGACGCTGGCGCACCGCCGAGCTGACCGTCAACTACCGCACGCCCACCGAGATCATGACCGTCGCAGCCAACGTCCTGGCCGCGATCGACCCGGCCTTGACCCCACCGACCTCGGTCCGCGAAACCGACGCTCACCCGACCATCCGCAGCATCTCGCCGGACGAATTCCTGGATGCCCTCACCGCCGCCGTCAAAACCGAACAAGAAGCCATCGGCGACGGCAGACTGGCCGTCATCGTCCCAACCCCGCAGTACGACGACTTCGCCGCCGCCCTCCCCGACGTCGCCCACGGCCACACCCCGTCCATCCTCGACGCCGACGCCGCCCTCCTCGACACCCTCCAATCCAAAGGCCTCGAATTCGACTCGGTCCTGATCGCCGACCCAGCCGCCATCATCACCGAATCCCCCCGAGGCCTCTCCAACCTCTACGTAGCCATCACCCGAGCCACCAAACGCCTGACCATCCTCTCCCGCGGCCCCCTCCCCGCCGTTCTGACAGCCGCTGGAGTGATCGGCCGACAGTGATCATGGGGTCACCAGTGGTGAGATCGCGCGGTGGATGTGTAAATTCTGTAACGAAAAGACTCCCGGTAGTCCCGTTCCTGCCGTAATCTGCCGGACCATGCACAGAGGCGAGCGGGCCAGACGGCCCCGGCGGCCGAACGTCGTTCAATCGGTGTTCGTCTTCCTGGTGGTCAGCGTTGTCGCCGGAGGTCTCGTTGCCGGTCTCGGGCTCCCGCTGGCCGGTCTGATTGGTGTGACGACGGCCACAGCCCGCGACTCGGTGCAGTACCTGCCACAGGAGCTGAAGACGGCGCCGCTGGCACAGAAGAGCTTCATCCAGGACGCCAACGGCACCACGATCGCGACGCTGTACCAGGAGAACCGCACCCCGGTCACCCTGAAGCAGATCAGCCCGATCATGCTGAAGGCGATCGTCGCGATCGAGGACGACCGGTTCTACGAGCATGGCGCCCTCGACGCGAAGGGAACTCTGCGCGCACTCCTGCGCAACAAGGCGGCCGGCGGCGTCCAGCAGGGTGGTTCCAGCATCACCCAGCAGTACGTGAAGCGGACCCTCATCGCGAAGGCCCGGACCCCGCAGGAGGTCCAGGCCGCCACGGCCGAGACCTACGAGCGCAAGGTCCTCGAGCTGCGCTACGCGATCGCGGTCGAGAAGCAGCTCTCCAAGAACCAGATCCTGAACGGGTACCTCAACCTCGCCTTCTTCGGCGATCGCTCGTACGGCGTCGACGCCGCGGCCATGCACTACTACGGCGTACACGCGGCGAAGCTGAACCTGCCGCAGGCCGCGATGCTGGCCGGCCTGGTGAAGAACCCGAGCGGCTACGACCCGATCGAGAATCCCAAGCGGGCCAAGGAACGGCGCGACGTGGTCCTGCGCCGGATGCAGGAACTCAACATCATCACGGCGCATCAAGCCCTGGTCGCGATCAGAACCCCGGTGATCAACCTGGCCAAGGTGATCAACGTGCCGAGCGGCTGCGCGAACTCCAAGTACCCGTTCTTCTGCGAGTACGTCGTTGCCAAGCTCAAGGACAACCCCGCCTTCGGCAAGACCGAGGAAGAGCGCGAGAACTACATCGAGACCGCGGGCATCATCGTGCACACGTCGATCGACCCGAAGATCCAGGCCGCGGCCGAGGAGTCGATGAACAAGCACTCCAAGCCCGGTGACAAGGCGGCCGCCGCGGTCACGATGGTCGAGCCGGGCACCGGCCTGGTCCGGGCGATGGCGCAGAGTCGTGCGTACGGGAGCAAGAAGGGGCAGACGGCGTACAACTACAACGTCGAGAAGTCCTATCCGGGTGGGTTCGGGGGGTTCCAGAACGGCTCGACGATGAAGGCGTTCACCATCGCCGCGGCGATCCAGAAGGGCGTGCCCACGACGTACCGGATCAACTCGCCGTCGCCGCTGGACCTGAGCGGGAAGCGGTTCAGCACGTGCAACGGGGTCACCTGGGACGACAACTACAACCCCAAGAACTCGACGCATACGGTCCCGGACCCCTCCATGGTCGACGCGGCAAAGGCCTCGACCAACACCTACTTCCTGCAGCTGTCCGAGCAGATCGGCCTGTGCCCGATCGCGACCATCGCGAACAAGCTCGGCATGTACGACGGCCAGGAGCTCAAGCCGCTCAAGCAGGTGGTGTCGTTCACCCTCGGATCGGCCGGTCTGGTCACGCCGCTGATGCTGTCGAACGCGTACGCGACGTTCGCGGCGCGCGGCAAGTACTGCACGCCGCAGGTCATCACCTCGATCGAGGACAAGACGCACAAGCCGATCCCGACCCCGGCCGGCAGCTGTACGCAGGCGATCCCCGCCAAGGTCGCGGACGGTGTGAACTTCGTGCTGCAGCAGGTCATGCAGTCCGGCGGTACCGGCTCCAAGCTGAAGTTCGGCCGCAGCGATCTGGCCGGCAAGACCGGTACCATCCAGAACAACCGGGCGGTCTGGTTCGTCGGCTACTCGAACAAGCTCGCCGCCGCGGCCGTGGTCGCCGATGCGTCGGCCCACGCCGAGGACATCTCCAAGCTCACGCTGAACGGCAAGCGGATCAACGACGCCTCCGGTTCCGGGACCGCGGGACCGATCTGGGAGACCGCGATGCAGCTGGCGCTGCGGGACGTCCCCACGACGCAGTTCGTCCAGCCCGACGACAAGACCATCCGCGGCGACGTCAAGGATCTCCCGTACCTGAAGGGCATGCTGCCGGTCGACGCCACGGCCAAGCTGCTGTCGATGGGCTTCAAGGCAGTCATCTCGCCGACCCCGGTCGACTCCGACGCACCCGCCGGCACAGTCGCCTGGACCACCCCACGCCAGCAGGACGGCGCACCCGCGGGCGCGACGATCACCTTGAGCCTGTCCAACGGCAGCGACGCGCCGGTCACCCCACCCGTCACCCCGCCAACCGGCATCCCGGTACCACCGCCCATCACACCCCCATCAGGCTGGCCCACTTGCCTCCCCACCGACCCCAAGTACCCCCACTGCGGCAAGCCCCGCTAGTTATCCACAGCTGAAGGATTGACGGCCACGCGGACGGCGCAATCTCCCTAGACTCTTGGGCATGAAGCGTCTGGGGCTCCGCGTCACCATCACCTGCCTGGTTCTCGGCCTAACTGCCTGTACGACGTCGGCCACAAGCCGACTGACGACCGACCAAACAGTTGCCCGACCCATCGACTTCGACCAACCAACAACTCCACAGGCAGCCGAAAAGGCAGCGCCGGCAGGCGATCGAACCGCACAGATCCTGCGGGCCGTCGCCGTGAAGGACCAGCGCGTGGTGGCGGGCGGCGTCGACCAGTCGGACAACCTCGGCCGCGCGCTGTTCCTGAGCAGCGACGACGCCGGTGTGACCTGGACCCGCCGAAACCTGGACCAGGACTCCGTCAAGCGATCGGCAGCCTTCGAGGGGGTCAGTGATCTGGCCGCCGGCCCGACGGGATTCGTTGCCATCGGCGACGGATCACCTGGTCTGGTGCTGTGGCAGAGCGCCGACGGGACGAGCTGGCGACGGCTGCCAACCGACGCCAAGGTCTTCCGCAAGACCGACTACCTCAGGGCGATCACGGCTACTCCGACCGGTTTCGCGATCGTCGGCGGCAGCACGCTGGGAGACGGGACCCTGGTCTACTGGCAGTCCAGCGACGGCACCTCCTGGAGTCGAAACGACGGTCCGGCGATCGGCCTCAAGCCGACAGTTCCGGGCGAGGTCGGTGCCGCCGAGATCGTTGCCTCAGGCAAGACCGTGGTGATCAGTGGCAACCTCTCGACGCCGGCGAACACCAAGCAGACCGACAGATTGCAGTACTGGTACTCCGTTGACAGCGGCAAACATTTCCGAGCCGCTGCCATCAAGGGCGAGCTCGCTACTCGGTACCGGGTCTACAACAACGCGCTGGCCGTCGGCGACGGCAGGTTCGTCGCGCTCGTTCAAGGCTCCGGGTTCGACGAGTCGGAGGAGAACTCGTGGGACGGAGTCGTCGTGGAAGGCGGCAGCACCGGCGCATCCTGGCAGGTCGCGGCCAAACCGTGGACTCTCGGCTCGACCTTCGAGGACATTCCCGGCACGCTGGTCAAGGCCCGCAAGGACTGGGTCGCGACGGCATCGGTGACCTCTGACACGACGGACACGACGGTCGCGGTCGGGCCCACCTGGGCGCAGCTCGCCGACGGGACCGACGCGGACAGCCAACGGGCTCGCGGCACTCAGATGGTGGTCGATTCGGTGGCCGTCGGCGACGACGTGGTGATGGTCGGCTCGAACGATCGGACCGGATCGACGGAGCCGGCGGTCTGGCGGTACGCCGAGAACCGCGTGTCGCCCATCGCGCTACCCGCCGAAGCATCCGGGGGCCGCCCGTCGTCGGACGTGAACACCATCGTGCAGGCAGGCAAGGAGCTGGTCGCGGTCGGCGAGGTCTCGACCGCTCCGACCGGCTGGACTCGCGACGGATCGACCTGGCAAGCCACCACCCTCCCGGGGCGCACGAACAATGTGTCCCTCTACCTGCACGGCGCCGCCGCGACCAGGGACGGGCGCGTCGTCGCAGTCGGCGAGAAGAATCTGCCGATCGGGCAGCGGGCCGCAGTCTGGATCCGCGCGACGAACGGCCAGTGGGCCGAGGCCGACTCACCGGTGTTCGGGGTGTGGGCACGATCGGCGTACGGCGGACCAGTCGCGAACTCGGTGGCGATCGGCCCGTCGGGATGGGTCGTGGTCGGGCAGCGCCACGACGGCGACGGGCATTTCGACGCGTGGTCGGCGTACTCCAAGGACGGCAAGAGCTGGGTCGAGGGGGTCGGCGGGAAGGTGCTGTCGCTCGACCCCGACAAGGACACCCGGCGTACTCGCGCACAGAACCTGCGCACGACGGGGACCGGCGACGCGGAGCTGACCGCGGTGCTCGCGGTCGGGAAGAGATTCGTCGCCGGTGGCGATCGTGGTGACGGAACGCCGGCGGTCTGGCTGTCGCCGAACGGGAGCGACTGGAAGACGGTCGTGAACCTCCCACTCGCCAAGGGTGTGAACTCGGCGAGTGTGCTCGAGCTGAGCCAGATCGGGACCACGCTCGTCGCGGTCGGCGACTACGGCCGGAAGGACGGCGACAGCGATGGTGGCTGGACGAGCTGGACCTCCAAGGACGGCGGTCTGACCTGGACGAACCAGATCGCCGTACCGGCCAAGGCCGACGTCATTGACCTGGTCAGCGTGCCGAACGGTGTCGTCGCGCTGGGCAACACTGGAAGCGACGACGAGACCGACGCGGCCGCCTGGTTCAGTCGCGACGGACGGACCTGGAAGCCGATCACTGTGCCAGGCGATCGGACCAAGGGACCCGGGCGGCAGGGGTTGGTCTCGGCGGTGCCTGTGGGCGGGAAGCTGCTCACGGTCGGGTACGACGTTCCGCCGACCGGGGGCGGCGATTACCAGCTTGAGATGGACCTCCCGAAGTGAGTTGGTGGGGCGGGTCATTAGGCTGTGGGTGATCACTAGCAGCGTGAAAGGACTTCTCCGTGAGTGTCGATGAGCTGACCGCCCAGCGTGACCGTGCCCAGCAGGACTACGAGGCGTTGGTGGCGAAGGGGCTGAAGCTTGATCTGACCCGGGGGAAGCCCTCGCCGCAACAACTGGATGCGGCCCAGGACGTGCTGACGCTGTCCGGGGATCCGGTCGCGGCCGACGGTACCGACCTGCGGAACTACGGCGGTCTGAACGGGCTGCCGGAGCTGCGGGCGATCTTCGCCGCGGACCTGCAGGTTCCGGTCGACCAGCTGCTCGCCGCCGGGAACTCGAGCCTCGAACTGATGCACGACGCGGTCGTGTTCGCGTTGCTCGGCAAGGTGCCGGGCGCCGAGCAGCGGTGGGCCGACGTCGAGGGACTGGCGTTCCTGTGCCCGGTGCCGGGCTACGACCGGCACTTCGGGATCAACGAGCGGTACGGGATCAAGATGATCCCCGTCCCGATGACTCCCGAGGGTCCGGACATGGACGTCGTCGAGCGGCTGGTCGGGGAGGACGCCGCGATCAAGGGCATCTGGTGTGTGCCGAAGTACAGCAACCCCGACGGCACGGTCTACTCCGACGAGACGGTTCGCCGGCTGGCGGCGATGGAGACGGCCGCGCCGGACTTCCGGATCTTCTGGGACAACGCGTACGCCGTGCACCACCTGACCGACTCGCCCGCCGAGATCGCCGACGTCCTGGCGTTGTGCGCGGAGAACGGGCACCCGGATCGGGCGTTCGTGTTCGGGTCGAGCTCGAAGATCACGCTCGCGGGGTCCGGGGTGGCGTTCTTCGGATCGTCGCCGGACAACGTGAAGTGGTGGCTGAGCCACACGGTCAAGCGGAGCATCGGGCCGGACAAGATCAATCAGCTGCGGCACGTGCAGTTCCTGCGCGACGCCAACGGGCTGCACGCCCACATGCGCGAGCTGGCCGGGATCATCCGGCCGAAGTTCGAGGCGGTCGACAAGATCCTCACCGCCGAGCTCGGTGACACCGGACTGGCCACCTGGACCACCCCGGCCGGCGGCTACTTCGTCAGCCTGCAGGTCCCCGAGGGTTGCGCCGCCGAGGTCGTCGCCAAGGCGAAGGCGGCAGGCATCGCGATCACGCCGGCCGGCGCCACCCACCCGTACGGCGACGACCCGACCGACCAGACCATCCGGATCGCGCCCACCTACCCCGAGCTCCCCGAGGTCGAGGCGGCGATCACCGGCCTGGCAACCTGCGTCCGCCTGGTAGCCACCGAAAAGCTCCTCGCCAACAGCTGAACCCCCTTAACCCACGCCACCTCCAGAACCCACCTGCCGCCGGCGCCAGCTGATGGGATATCCCATCAGCTGGTCCCTTATCCCCCCGAAACCCCAGGGGAGGAGGGACAAGTTCATGGGGTATCCCATGAAGTTGCGGTGGGTCGCGGCGGAGCTAGGGGGTGGGGAGGTCGCGGTGGAGCTAGGGGGTGGGGAGGTGGCGGCGGAGCTAGGGGGTGGGAGGTCGCGGCGGAGCTAGGGGGTGGGGAGGTCGAAGATCAGGCAGGTTGAGGTGGCGTGCGCGAGGAGCTTGCCGGCTTCGTCGTATAGGTGTGCTTCGGCGACCGCCGTACGACGGCCTCGGCTGATGATTGCGCCTTCGCAGCGAAGGGCGCCGGACTTGACCGAGACCGGCTTGATGAAGCGGGTCACCAGGTCGAGCGAGGTGTAACCGACGCCGGCCGGCAGGGTCGAGTGGACGGTGCATCCGGCCGCGGTGTCCAGCATCGTGGCGATGACCCCGCCGTGCACTGTCCCGAGCGGGTTGTAGTGGAACTCGGCCGCCGGCATGAAGACCGTGAAGTGCCCTTCCTCGACCTCGATCCCGGTCGCGCCCATCAGCTGCAGGATCGGCGGCGGCGGGAGCTCTCCGTCTCGGAGCGCCCGCAGCAACTCCAGCCCGGACGTCGTGCCGATCCGCGCGGCAGTCTGCATCGGATCGCTCCACGAGAAGGTCCGGGTCCGGACCGCCGGATCGGCCGGAGCGTCCTGCTGCTGCGTCTCAGTCATGCCCTGAGCCTCACATTCCCCACTGGGTCTGTCAACGAGACCTAGCCCTCATTACGATGACGGTATGACGACGTACGACGCCCTGGACTGGTCGGTGGAGAACTGTCCGATCGGCCGGACGATGGAGATCCTCGGTGAGCGGTGGACCGTGGTGGTGCTGCGCGAGGTGTTCAACGGGATCCGCCGGTTCGACGACCTCCGGGTCCGCACCGACATCCCGCGCCAGGTGCTGTCGAACCGGCTCGCCAAGCTCGTCGACCACGGGATCCTGCGCCGGGCGCCGTACCGCGAGCCGGGCTCACGGCAGCGGTTCGAGTACCGGCTGACCGAGAAGGGCCTCGATCTCTACCCGATGCTGATCGCCATCCGCGATTGGGGTGACAAGTACCTGGTCGGCCCCGAAGGATCGCCGCTCGCGATCGAGCACCGCGACTGCGGGGCGCCCGTTCATGCGGAACTGCGGTGCGAATCCGGACATGCGGTGAACTCGCCGCGGGACGCCGTACCGCGTCCTGGGCCGGGTGCGCGGCGACGTAACGGCAGGCTGACAAACGCATGAAATGAAGGGGTTTCGCCCGTTTCCCTTCCTTTGCACCGCGCACTCGATAGGCTGCGTTGCGGGAGGATGTTGTGAGGCAGTTCAACACACCACCGCAATGGCCCGCCCCGCCGACGCCACGGTGGCGACCACCCCGACGCTGGCGTCCGCCGACGGAGTGGCCGACCGCACCCAAGGGATGGTCGTTCTGGGTCGACGAACACGGTCAGCCGGTGCGCGGACCGGTCGGTAGGTACGGCGGGGGCAGCCGGCTCGCGGCCACCGCGATCGTGGTCATCCCGACCGCGTTGATGACGCTCGTGCTGGTCAACCCGTGGCACGCCGGCGACTCCGCGAGTACGACGCCAACCGTCATCCCGATGCTCGTCCCGGCGACCGAGGCACCGATCCACCGCACCCAGAAGCCGACGCGGCAATCGGCCCGAACCCCGACGCTCGACACACCCGCACCGACCGCAGCGGTCCTACCGACCTCGACGGTCCTGCCGAAGGCGACCGTGGTCTACAAGGACTGCGCCGCGGTCCGGGCCGCGCACAAGGCACCGCTCCCCCGCGGCAACCCCGGCTACTCGAGAGCCCTCGACCGCAACCACGACGGCATCGCCTGCTCCCGCGGCGACTGAGAGGGATCGTGGCTCACGGCAAGCCAGCGCGAAGCGGGCGAAGCGAGCGGAGGGGCGGAGGGGCGGATCTCCGGGCCACTCTCAACCACGAACCGCGCACTACCCCGACGGGCACTGAAGCCTGGACACAAGCGCACCGACCCCGATTGCTGAGTGCTGCCTGGCTGGTACCCGCCCCACCCCGGACCGCCGCCGTCCCCTGATATTCAAGCTTCATAGGCTTCCGAATAACCCTCATTGATGTTGTTTCTCTGCTCTTCTTCTTTGAAGAGCAAAGAACAAAAGCAGGGAAAGACAGGGACAGAAAAAAATAAGAGGGGGCCGGGTCCCTGGCTGAGGTCGGCGGCGGGAAGGAGTTTTGGGAGGATATCGCGCCTGATGTGGGGAGAGATCCTCCCGAAGCTGACTGTTCCGGGCCGACGGATCAGCAGGTGGACGGTGTTGTCCGGGTGGCGGGTTTCTGGGTATGGAACGGGCGATTCGCGCAGGGCTTGGACAGCTCGTGGCGGGTGTGCACAGGTCATTTCTTGTTCACACCGACTATAAGGAACAGGTAAAGAAGACGGAGTGGCTGGGGTCGGCGTCATGGTGGCGGCCAGTGGTGGTTGAACCGACGATCGGCCGAGGTCGCGCACCGGACGGTTTTCAGCTGGTTGATCGACGCCCTCGGCTCGTTAGGCAAGCATTCAAAGCAGCTGCACCCCGACCGCCAGGCCATCACAATCGTCGTCCAGCAGGCGAAACACGCCTACCATCCGCCGGGACCGTGGATTGTGATGGCCTGGAGCCACGGTCACTCAGTGGCTGGTTCTCGGCAGCCCGGTCCCTCGCATGCGGTGAGTCGCTGCACTCCGCACCCGCCGGCCACCGACTGGCCGCACCTACGCACCAAGCCCACCAGGCACCCAGCCACTCTATCTTTTCTGTCCCTACCTTTTTCTTTCCCTTGCTCTTCTTCGCTGGGGATATAAATAACCCTCTTCTGAGGTGCCTCGAAGTCGGTTTACAAGCGGATCGACTTCTTGTTCATGAATTCTTCGAGGCCGGCGGGGCCCAGTTCGCGGCCGAGGCCGGAGCGTTTGATGCCGCCGAAGGGGAGGTCGGCCTGGGAGCCGCCGGCGCGGTTGAGGTAGACCATGCCGGCCTCGATCCGATCGGCGACGCGGCGGTTGCGGTCCGGGTCGGTGCCCCAGACCGAGGCGCCGAGGCCGAACGGTGTGTCGTTCGCCAGCCGGATCGCGTCGTCCTCGTCCTCGGCTTTGAACACGATCACGACCGGCCCGAAGATCTCTTCGTAGTACGCGTCCATCTCCGGCGTGACGTCGGTCAGGATGGTCGCTTCGAGATACGCACCAGGCGTGACGCGATGACCGCCGGTACGAAGCGTCGCGCCCTGGTCGACCGCCTTGGCGACCTGCGCGGCGACCTCGTCCGCGGCCGCGGCCGACGCGAGCGGCGGGAGCTTCGTCTCCGGGTCGGCGGGGTCGCCGGGGATGTAGTACTCCGCGACCCGTTTGGTCAGCCGATCGACGTACTCGTCGTACAGGTCGGCGAGCACGATCATTCGCTTCGGCGCGTTGCAGGACTGGCCGCAGTTCCGCATGCGTGCGGTCGCGGTGGCGTTCACCGTCTCGTCGAGGTCGGCGGTATCGAGCACGATCAGCGGGTCGGAGCCGCCGAGTTCGAGCACGGTCCGCTTGAGGTTCTTGCCCGCCTCGGCGGCGACGGAGACGCCGGCCTGTTCGCTCCCGGTCAGCGAGACGCCGACGATCCGCGGGTCGGCCAGGATCGCCGGGATCTGCCGGCTCGACGCGAACGTGTTCACGTAGACGTCCTGCGGTACGCCGGCCGCCCACAGGATCTCCTCGATCGCCCGGCCCGAGCGGGGGCAGATCGATGCGTGCTTCAGCAGGATCGTGTTGCCGAGCACGAGGTTCGGGGCGACGAACCGGGCGACCTGGTAGCACGGGAAGTTCCAGGGCATGATCCCGAGCAGCGGCCCGATCGGATTCTTGGTGATGACCGCTTTGCCGCCCTTGATCGCCACCGGCTCGTCGGCGAGCAACGCCGGCCCGTGCTCCGCGTAGTACCGGAAGATGTCGACCACGATGCCGACCTCACCCCGGCCCTCGTTGATCCGCTTGCCCATCTCCAGCGTCATGATCGCGGCCAGCTCGTCGGCCCGCTCCTCGAACAGGTCGGCGGCCCGCGCCACGATCGCCGCGCGCTCCTCGACCGGCCGAGCCCGCCACCCCGGATAGCTGGAATGCACCCGGCTGATCGCGTCCCGGACCTCTGCCTCGGTCGAGTTCGCCACTTCTTCGACCAGTTGTCCCGTCGCCGGGTCGGTGACTGAGTACATCGTTCCTCCAGTTGAAGCCGCCAACGAACCCCCGCTCAGGCTAACCACTCCACCCCATACTGTATACAGTCATCTCATCTGTTGTGTTCGGGGGCGTCGACCAGGCAAGCTCGTGGATCTGCCCGATGTCCCGCCCCTTCGTCGATCGGATGCCCGCCCGTGTCTGAGCAACGGAAAGTACGTGTTGTCGTACGGCTGATCGCCGTACTGGCCGCTGTCTCGGTGCCCACGATGGCACTTGCGTCGCCGAGTGCGACCGCTCCCCCGGATCCCGCGAACGCCTGGCAGTACCCGCACTGGCCGCAGAAGCAGCCCTGGCAGGAGACACAGCAGGAGGCCGGCCAGGACAAGCGCGTCGCGACCACCACGTCGAACGGTCTGCCCGGGCCGATCGACCCGCAGAACTGGGTGAACCCGGACCACATGACGTGGGACGACTACGTCAAACCGCCGGGAACCGACTGGGCCAACCCGGCGACCCCGGGCTCGACCCGTACGTTCAAGGGTGCGCTCGTCCTGCTCGACTACCCCAACCAGGACTTCGTGATCACGAAGCCCAAGGGGTCGACGCCGTTCGGCAATCCGAGTGCCGCGGCGAACGGCGTACCGCGCGACCAGGTGGCCCAGTTCTACCAGGATCTCCTCAACACCCCGGGGCCTCTCAACCACGGCCACACGCTGCACGAGTACTGGATGGAAGACTCCGGCGGCCGGTACGGCGTGGACCTGACCGCATTCGGTCCGTACCGGATGCCGGGCAAGTCGCACGAGTACGGCATGGAGTTCCAGGGCGGCACCGCCTGTCCGGCCGGCGACAACTGCAACCGCAACATCCGCACCGACGGTCGCGCCGCATGGGTCGCGGACCAAGGTGCCGAGGTCCCGGCGGGGTACGACTTCGTCTTCTACCTGAGTGCCGGCCAGGACGAGTCGTCCACCTGGCAGGAGTTCGGGATGATGAAGTTCCCGACCAAGGAGGACGTCAGCGACGACTTCGGCCCGCCGGACCCGAACCTGCCGAACTGGTCGGACACCCGGTACGTCGACTGGACGTCCTGGCTCGCGGGTGCGTCCATCTGGCCGAACGCCGGCGGCGGCTCCTCGACGCAGGCGGAGAGCTCAGGCATGGGCGTGTACGCACACGAGTTCAGCCATATCCTCGGCATCGGTGACAACTACAACAACCCGTACAGCATCCCGGCCCGGCGCGACTACACCGGCATGTGGGAGATGCTCAGCCGCGGCAGCTTCAACGGTCCGGGTGGTCCACACAGTCGCTGGATGATCCCTGCCACCGGTGGTGCCTCGATGGGCGCGCAACACATGCTGCGCAACAAGATCAAGCTCCAGATGGTCGACGAGCAGAACGTGCTGCGGTTGTCGCGGGAAGCGCTGGCGACCTCGGGCGTGGTGATCGCGAACGTCACCGCCCGAGCCGTCCAGCCGGGGCCGAAAGACCTGTCCGGCATCAACATTCAGCTCGGTGGATCCGGTGACCTCGCGCCCGCGTGCGACGTCGCGACGGACCCGTTCTGCGATGGTCGCGGCTACCAGAACTACACGGTCGAGGTGGTGGACCGGATGGGCACGGACTCGTACACCTCCGATTCCGGCGTACTGCTGGCGAAGACCAAGAACCAGGATCAGGCGCCGTTCGAATGGGTCGTCGACGCCAACCCGCAGGACATCAACATGACCGACTACGTCCTGCCCGACGGCACCAAGGTGCCGATCACGATCGGCGACTACCGCCAACTCTCGGACGCGCTGTTCCACGCCGGCACGAACTCGGGCAGCGAGTACGAGTACACCGACACCGCGAACCGCCTGCACTTCTACATCACGAACGTATGCCGGGACCGCGCCGGGATCCTCTCGTACACGGTCGCCATCCGATCGCTGGACGGCTCCGGCCCACAGAAGCGCGGCGTCCGCGTCCTGCCGACTGTGGCCAAGCCGGCCGGACAAAACGGCGTACAGACCTGCAACTTCCAGCTCACCAACACCGGCAAGGCCGGCACGGTCTCACAGCACCCCGAGGACGTCACGCCGTACCTGAAGGGCGACGTCTATCGCCTGTCGGCCAAGGTGAACGGCAAGAACTGGGCGATCAGCCTCCCGAACGCCCTGGCCACTGCGAACGCGGGCCAAAACATCACCGTCCCCGTCTACACCAAGGCCGGCACAAGTCCGGTGGCCACGATCAACCTGACCGCCAAGTCCGAAAGCGACCCCAGCAAACAGGCGACCGCAACCTGCGTCGCCATCAAGCGGTAAGCGGTGTCAGACAGCTGAAAGGTGCTCCGCCCTAGCGTCGAAACATGACGCAGACCGAGGTGATGCTGGGGCGGAGCCGGTTGCGGACCGTGCAAGTGGGGATCGTCGTGCTCGCGGCGATCATCCTGGTGTTCGCGATCGCGCGGCTGATCAACGACGTACCGCATATCTACAACGGCACGGTCCCGCCGGAGGCGATCGACAAGGAGTACGTCGCCCACCCCTGGATCTCGTACCTGCACATCGGGCCGGCGGTGGTGTATCTGCTCGGGGCGCCGATCCAGCTCGCGTATCGGATCAGATCCAGGCACTACACCTTCCACCGCCGCTTCGGCCGGATCGTGCTGGTGTGTGCGTTGCTGTGCGGTGTCTTCGCGATCTGGTTCGGCCTGTTCTACAGCTTCGGAGGCCCGGTGCAGGCGGCGGCGTCGGTGGTCTTCGGGCTGTGGTTCCTGTTCTGCCTGGTCAGCGCGTTCCGCGCGATCCGTCGCCACGACCTGACCAACCACCGCCGCTGGATGATCCGCGCGTTCGCGATCGGGATCGGCGTCGGCACGATCCGGATCTGGGTCTACCTCTTCACCCTCCCCGACGTTCTCTCCTTCCCCGCCGCCTTCGCCGCATCCTTCTGGATCGCCTTCGCCCTCCACGCCGCCTTCGCCGAATGGTGGATCCGCACCACCCCTACTCCCCCGGGCTGACGCCTGGCGCCGTGCTCAGGTACTTCGCGATCCGGGCATCGTCCCAGCCATGCGCTTCGTGCAGACCGGTTGAGATCCACCGCAGGTACGTCGCGGAGGGCGCGGCCGGGCTCAGGTCGGCCGCGGCCTCGTGGGTGATGGTGAACATCGGTACGCCGTCTCGTTCGCCGACCCGCACCACGGTTTCGTAGCGGCCCGGGCCCATCGTGTGGAGCTCGAACACATCCGGCAGCAGCGAAGCCAGCGACAGCGCGAACGGGCTGCCCGGCAGGCGCCACATCTCCTGGGCCGCGACGTCGCCGAACTGATCCGGCGTCAGCAAGTACGCCCGCCCCGCGACACCACGGGTCGCGGTCGGGTCGTAGAAGGCCGAACCACCGCCCCAGACCTTCGACTCGCCCGCGAACAGCAGACCACCGCTGATCTCCACGCCCTCCATCCGCCCGGGGTCGCTCGGATCGCGGCAACCGGGGTACTCGCGGCTGCCGCCGGCCGGACGCCCGCCGGCCACATAACACCGGAAGCGGTCGAACGCGAGATTGGAACCGTAGGCGACGTACCAAACTCGCTGCATCGAACCTCTCAGACCGGGAGCGGACGTTCGGCGAAGGCCTGCTCAGCCTCTGCCAGAACAATGCGAGAAGCATCACGGTACCGGCGATCCGCCTCGGCCGGACTGTTCCCCACCGCCGTCAACCCCAACCGGCCCTTCTCGGTCAGGCAGCTGATCATGTGGAACACCACACCGACCTGCCGGGACTGATCGAAGTGCAGCCCGTGCCGGGCCACGATGTCGAACAGGTCCGCGGGCAGCAGGCCCGTCAGGAGTTCCGACTCGAGGTGATCGGTCGCGACCAGATGTTTCTCGTCCCCACCCGGTGTCACGAACAGCGCCGTCCGCGGGTCGTAACGCCCGTCGGTCAGGAACTGCAGCGTGAGGAACGGATGGGTGGTGCCGCCCTTGCGCAGATTGAGCTCGATCGCGTACGGCGTCCAGCCGCCGTCGCTGCCACGCACCACGACGAAGTCGATCGCGAACCGTCCGAGCGCACCTTCGCTCGCCAGTCGTCGTCCGATCGTCGAGGCGTGCTCGGTGATGAGCCGCGCATACTCGGGCGCTGCCGGGAACACACACCCCAGGTAGCTCTGACCACTCGCGCCACCGAGCAGCTGATCGTGTGTCGACAACAACTCGATCGCGCCGCCAGGCACGACGCGCAGCTGAACGCTCGGGCTCCGCAGCTCGTCGCCGACGATCCGCTCCTCCACAATCCCGCCGTTCTCCGCGAACTTGGCGACGTAGACCTCGAACGGCGTCGTCGTCGACTCCAGCTCCATCTCCAGCAGTCGCTTCATCACCTCCGCGCGTTCCGTCTCCGACCCGGGCGCCGGCAGGCCCTTCAACCGGACCACAGCATTGCCTTCACCGGAAACACCCTCGTTGAGCTTCACGATCGCGCTGTCCATCGTGGGCCGCTCCGCGCGCATCGAGAGCACGGCGTCCGCGATGTCGTCGAGGCTGCGCAGGTTCTCCGCACCGAGCGGATGCGGTACGCCGACCTCCGCGAACAGGCGGCGGCACCCGGACTTCGAACCCAGTGGAGCCAGCCGCGGATCGGCGCCGTACATCGGGATGCCGAGACTGATCGCGACATCGCGCTCGAGCTCGGTCGTGTTGTAGGGCACCAGGTGCGAGCGCCGCGGGTTCGGGATCAGCGCCGCGATCCGCTGCAGCAGTCGCGGCCGGGCCAGCAGCTTCTCACTGAGAGAGATCGGACTGGCGTCGTTGACCGCGAGCAGCGACAACCGGGCGCGGGCATGGCTCGGGATCACGCCGGGTAGTAGCGCCAGGTAGTACTCGACGATCTCGGGAGCGATCGGCATGGAGGTCACGTAGATCATCCGCAGCCGCGGTTCGCGTAACAGGATCAGCAGGAACAGGAACCGTTCCTCGTAGGCCTGCATCATCGTCCCGGTCCCGGCGCTCTCGGTCCGGTCCAGCGTGAGCGAGGGTACGACGACCACCGACTCGTCCTCGTGGTTGAGCCGCATCGCCGCCCACACGCCGGCCATCCGCGCCTGCAACTCGTCGAAGCGCTGATACCGCTCGTCCTCGGTCAGAGCAGACAGCCCACGTTCGGTCTCGCCCGGAGCCGTCCACAGGTCGCCGGTCATGACGCGATCCGCGAATTGTCGAGACCACGAATGCTGTACGCGTGCACGGTCCGGCTGAAACCACGGACCTCGCGGAGCCCGGCGTCCTCGCCGATCACCACGTCACCGGCAGCGGTGTAGACCCGTTCGGTGGCCAGGATCTGCCACGCTTCCGCATCGGCGCACAGGCGCGCGGCCAGGTTGGTCACGCTACCGATCGCGGCGTAGTCGATCCGTCCGTCGAACCCGATCGTGCCGAGCGTCGCGTACCCCTGCGCGACGCCGATGCCGAGCCCGAGATCGTGGCCTCGCCGGCTCCAGGTCTCGGCCAGTCCGCGGACGCGGGTCCGCATCGCAACGCTCATCCGCAAGGCCCGCAGCGGGCCGTCCTCGCAGCGCACCGGATCGTTGAAGAACACCATCAAGCCGTCGCCCGCGAAGCGTTCCAAGGTCCCTTCGAACCGGAAGATCAGGTCGCCCAGCGCCTGGTGGTACTCCTCCAGCACGCCCATCACCTCCTCTGGCTCGCTCGCCTCCGCGAAGGTGGTGAACCCGCGCAGGTCACAGAAGACCACCACGATTTCGCGCCGGTGACTGGCCAGGAACGACTCGTCGCCGGAGTCGACGATCAGTTCGGCCAGCTGCGGGCTCAGGAACCGGCGCAACCGGCCCATGCGTTGCAGCTGCGACACCTGGCTCTCGACCCGCGACTCCAGCTCCTGGTTCCACGCCGCCAGCTCGGTGGCCTGGCGTTTGATCGTGTCCTGGTACCGCTTGATCCGGGCCAGCGAGGCCACTCGGGCCAGCAGCTCGCTCTGATTGACCGGCTTGGTGAGGAAGTCGTCCGCGCCGGCCTCCAGCGCCTTCACCTTCTGCTCGTCGCCGCTGGCTGTCACCATCACGACCGGTAGATAGGCAGTGTCCACCTGGTCCCGGATCCGGCGGCACACCTGATAGCCGTCCATCCCCGGCATCAGGATGTCGAGCAGGACGAGATCGATGTCCTCGGCAGCGATCAGCTCGAGTGCCTGCTGCCCGGCGGAGGCGGTCAGAACGTCGTACCCACGCGGGCTGAGGATCGCCTCCAGCAACCGGACATTCGGCGGCTGGTCGTCGACCACGAGCACCTTGGTCATCTCGCACCACCCAGCCGGAGGAAGTCCCTGACCTGCTGCGGCAACCGACGCACGCTGATCGGCTTCTCGACGTATCCGGTGAAGCCGGAGTCGAACGCGTTCTGCCGGTCGTCGTTCATCGCGAAGGCCGTCACAGCGACCACCGGTACGGCGTGAGTCCGCTCACCGGCCCGGATCCGGCGCAACGCCTCGGCGCCGTCGATGCCGGGCAGCTGCAGGTCCATCAGGATCAGGTCCGGCTCCTCCAGGGCCGCGAGCCGGACGCCGTCCTCACCCGAGGTCGCCTCGATCACCTCGTACCCGGAGAATTGCAGCACATCCCTGACCAGCTTGAGATTCTTCGGATTGTCCTCCACCACCAGGATCCGGCCTGAACTCATCGATCCTCCCCCTCGTCGGTTATGGCTCCCACCGCCCGCAGCGCGCGGAGCAACGCGTATCGGCTCACCGGTTTGACCAGGTAGGCAGCGGCACCGAGCGCGGCACCGCGCGTCTGTTCGTCGACGATCGACACGACGATCACCGGGATGTCCTGGGTTCCCGGCTCGGCCTTCAGCGCCTGCAGCACCGCCCACCCGTCGATCCCCGGCAACCGGATGTCGAGCAGCACAGCGGCCGGCCGGACCCGGCGGACGGCGTCCAGTCCGGACTGCCCGTCCCCGGCCACGGTCACCCGCACCGCGGGCCCGGACAGATAGGCCGTGATCAGGTCGAGCGACGGCCGGTCGTCCTCGATGACGACGACATCGGCCACAGTTCGGTTCGGGTCCGGCCGGTGCTCGTTCTCCCTGCTCCGCAAGGAGAATCCGAAGGTGCTGCCGACACCGACCTGACTCTCCAGCCACATCCGACCACCGAGCAGCTCGACGATCCGCCGCGACAGCGTCAGGCCGAGGCCCGTGCCTTCCTCCTGGGACGGTCCGCGGCCGCCCTGCTGGAACGACTCGAAGATCCGCTCCTGGTCCTCCGGCGGCACGCCCCGACCGGTGTCGGTGACCGCGATCCGCACCTCAGCTCCGGACCGGCTCGCCCGGACCACCACCGAACCGCCGTCGGCGGTGAACTTCACCGCATTGGTCATCAGGTTCAGTACGACCTGCTTCAGGCGCAGCTCGTCGGCGTACACCTCGTCGATACCGGGTCCGACCTCGACCCGCAGGTCGATGCCGTGCGCAGCCGCCCGCTCGCGCAGCATCGCCAGGGTGCCGTCGAGTACCCGCCGCAGCGGGAAGGTCGAGTACTCCAGCTCCATCCGGCCGGCCTCGACCTTCGACAGGTCGAGGATCTCGTTCAGCAGTTCGAGCAGGTGCTTGCCCGAGCCGTGGATGTCGCGCAGGTACTCCTCCTGGCGCTCGTTGAGCTCACCGAACATCCGCTCCAGGAGGACTTCCGAGAACCCGAGTACGGCGTTCAGCGGCGTCCGAAGCTCGTGCGACATGCTGGCGAGGAACTCGGACTTGTGCCTGCTGGCTACCTCGAGCTCCGCGCTGCGTTGCGTCAGCTCCCGGTAGAGCTGAGCGTTCAGCAAAGCGAGTGTCGACTGATCGGCGAACATCTCGAGCAGGGTCAGGGTCTCGGCCGAGAACTCACCTGGCCGTTTGCGCCGAACCACCAGCGAACCGACGATCCGGCCCGCCCGCAGCAGGGGTACGGCGACCAGTGACTGCCAGCCCGCCTCGTACAGCACCGACAGGTGCGGATCGAGTTCCGCCGTACCGAGGTCGGGCACCGCGAGCGGGCGACCGAGCTTGGCCGCGCGACCGACCAGGGTCTCGTCGAGGTGGATGCGGGTCGCTCGCAGCCGTTCGATCACGCTCGGGTCGGTCTGGAACACGCTGCGGACCAGGAAGCACCGCTCGACCGCGTCGTACTCCATGATCGAGCCGCCGTCGGTCGCCGAGATCCGGACCGCCTGCTTCACGATGGTCGCCAGCACCTTGGACACGTCGAGACTGGAGTTGACCGCCTCGCCGACCTCGCGCAGCGCCTCTAGCTCACCGACCTTGCGGGCCAGTTCGGCGCCCCGAGCCTCGAGCTGCTGGACGAGCTTGACGCTGTTCACCGCCATCGCCGCCTGGCCGGCGAACGCGGTCACGAGGTTCTGCTCCCGCTGGTCGAACGGGCTGACCTCGTTGCGCCAGACGCAGAGCGCCCCGACCACCTGATCGTCGATCAGCATCGGCGACCCCATCGTGGTCCGGAAACCCGCCACCCGCTGCAGGTCCTGCCGATCGAAGTCCGGATCGGCGAGGACGTCGTCGATCTGCTGGGTGGCCCGATCCAGGCCCGCCCGGCCGACCAGCGTTCCCCGGTTCATCGGGATCGGGTGCTCGGTGATGTACCGGATCGACTCCGCCGACATACCGACTGCTTTGCTGAGCCGGTAGTAGCCGTCCTCGAACAGATACAGCTGCGCGGCCTGCGAACGGCAGAGCCGGCAGGCACTCTCGACGATGGTGGTGAGGACCGCGTCCGGGTCACCGGCCGAGCGGCCGACTGCGGAGAGTACTTCGTTGGCTGCGGCGAACTGATCGGCCAGGGCCGCGAGCTGCCCCTGGAGCCGTCGCCGTTCCAGTTCCGTCCCGGCGCTTCCAGCGAGCGCCCGCCCACCCATCGCAGCCTCCAACCCCGAGTCCCCCAGGCCGCGCTCATCCAGTTTCCCGCCGGACGGCGGCGAGGGCAATCGCTCGCAGTGATCGAGCTGCGGAGGCTCACCCGTCCGAGTGGCCGCAGTGCCACCGGATCAGGACAGCAGAGAGTTCATCTTCTGTGGCTGAAACGTTCAGGCTAGGGTGCCTGCGATGCAGTGCTGGTGTTTCAGACTCCATCCGCCCTAGCCCGTCAGGAGAACCGTATGCCAGACATCAACCGCCGGAGGTTCCTGCAACTCGCCGGAGCCTCGGCCGCCTTCGCGGCGATGAGCAACAGCATCGAGCAGGCCGCCGCGATTCCGGCCCAGCACCGGTACGGCGACATCCAGGACGTCGAGCACATCGTCGTCCTGATGCAGGAGAACCGCTCGTTCGATCACTACTTCGGCACCCTCAAGGGTGTTCGCGGCTTCGGTGACCCGCGGCCCGTGACGCTGCCGAGCGGGCAGCCGGTGTGGCACCAGAAGAATGTTCTCGGCAAGGAGATCCTGCCGTTCCACCCCGACGCCGACGACCTGGGGATGCAGTTCATCCAGGACCTCGCGCACAGCTGGGGCGACGCGCACCAGGCCGTGAACGGCGGCAAGTACGACCAGTGGATCCCGGCGAAGACGTCGACCACGATGGCGTACCTCACCCGCGACGACATCCCGTTCCACTACGCCCTGGCCGACAAGTTCACCTTGTGCGACGCGTACCACTGCTCGTTCATGGGGTCCACCGACCCGAACCGGTACTACATGTGGACCGGCTACACGGGGAACGACGGCACGGGCGGCGGCCCGGTCCTGGGTAACGACGAGGCCGGATACGGCTGGACGACGTACCCGGAACGGCTCGAGCAGGCCGGCGTCTCGTGGAAGATCTACCAGGACATCGGTGACGGCCTGGACGGTCCCGGTGGCTGGGGCTGGATCGACGACGCGTACCGCGGGAACTACGGCGACAACTCGTTGCTCTACTTCAACAACTACCGCAACGCCAAGCCCGGGAACCCCTTGTACGACAAGGCCCGCACCGGCACGAACGCGAAGGCCGGCGAGAACCTCTTCGCCCAACTCACCGCGGATGTTCGCGGCAACAAGCTCCCGAAGATCTCCTGGATCGCCGCACCCGAGGCGTTCACCGAGCACCCGAACTGGCCGGCCAACTACGGCGCCTGGTACATCTCCCAGGTCCTCGACGCTCTCACTTCCAACCCGGAGGTCTGGAGCAAGACCGCGCTGTTCATCACGTACGACGAGAACGACGGCTTCTTCGATCACGTCGTACCGCCGTTCCCGCCGATGAACGCCAACCAGGGCCTGTCGACCGTCGACCCGAGCGCCGACCTGTACACCGGCACGAAGGCCGCGCACGGCCCGTACGGTCTGGGCCAGCGGGTGCCGATGCTGGTCGTGTCGCCGTGGAGCACCGGCGGCTACACCTGCTCGGAGACCTTCGACCACACCTCGATCATCCGGTTCATGGAGCGCCGGTTCGGCGTGCACGAGCCGAACATCGCGCCGTGGCGGCGGGCCGTCTGCGGCGACCTCACCTCGGCGTTCGACTTCGACACCAAGACCACCCGGCCGACGCAGCTCCCGGACACCTCGTCCTACCAGCCGCCGGACGACAAGCGGCACCCGGACTACGTGCCGACGCCGCCCGCGGTCGGCACGGTCCCGGCGCAGGAGCGCGGCTGCCGTCAGACCCGACCGTTGCCCTACGCACCGATCGTCGACGGTGCCGTTGCCGACAGCAAGTACAAGCTGACCTTCAGCTCCGGTCCGCACGCGGGCGCTGGGTTCCTGATCACGTCGGCGAACCGCGGCGACGGTCCCTGGACCTACACCACCGAGGCCGGCAAGACCATCGCGGACAGCTGGAACCCGATCTACTCCGGCGGCGTCACCGACCTCACCGTGCACGGCCCGAACGGCTTCCTCCGCACCTTCAAGGGTAAGGCCGCGACCGCTCTCGAGATCACGGCCCGCGACAACGCCCGCACCGGCGACGTCGTACTCACCCTGACGACCGACGTCGCCCGCCGCGTCACCATCACGAGCGCGTACGGCGGCCGCCCGAAGAAGCTGAGCCTCAAACCCGGCACGACCACCTACACCGTCACCACCGAAAGCCGCTGGTACGACGTCTCCGTCACCGCCGACGCGGACACCACCTACCTCCGCCGCTTCGCCGGCCACGTAGAAACCGGCGCCCCCGGCACCAGCGACCCCGCCATCAAAACCGTCTGAACCAACACCCTCGAATCCCCTGTCCGCAATCTCATGGGATATCCGGTCAAAGTGTCCCTTCTCCCCTGGAAACCCCAGTGGAGAAGGGACAACCCGCAGGGTTATCTCATGAGATGGACGTCGGCCGGCTGTGGACGAGGCGGCTTCGGCGGGTGGGTCAGATGATCGGGGCCTCGGGTTTGGTGTCGACCAGGTTGGTGTCCGCGGGCTGGTCGAGGCCTTCGACGTTGATGCGGGTGGTCCAGCGGTTGTCGGGGTCGGGTGAGGGGATCGAGTCGAGCAGGAGTTTGGTGTACGGGTGTGACGGCTCGTGCATGACCGTGGAGACCGGGCCGCGTTCGACGATCTCGCCCTTGGTGATGACCATGACCTCGCCGCCGAGGTAGTAGACCGTGGACAGGTCGTGGGTGATGAACAGCGTCGTCATGCCGTGCTCGCGCTGGAAGTCGAGCAGGATGTCGAGGAAGTGCTTGCGTACCTGGGCGTCCAGCATCGAGACCGGTTCGTCGGCGATGATGAACGACGGACGCAACATGTGCACCCGGGCCAGCATGATTCGTTGCCGCTGACCGCCGGACAGCTGATGCGGATACCGGCCGAGGACGTTCTCCGGCTCCAGCCGGACCGCCCGCAGCGACTCCTCGATCAGCTCCAGACCCTTGGACCGGCTTTTGGTGAGACCGAACTTCTTGAGCGCCTTCCAGAGCACGCGATCCACCCGATAGAAGGGATTGAAGATCGCGTACGGATCCTGGAACACGGGCTGGACGTCGCGCCGGTACTCGTCGTACTCGGTCCTGCTCAGCTTGAAGATGTCCTTGCCGCCGTACAGGACCGATCCCGCCGTCGGCTTCTGCAGACCGAGCACGTTCCGCGCGATCGTACTCTTCCCGCTGCCGCTCTGGCCGACCAGGCTGACGACCTGCGGTGGTGACGCCGCGAGCGTGAAGCTCACGTCGTCCACCGCGGTCAGGTAGCCGCCTTCGACCCCACGGGCATGGAATCGTTGCTGTACGCCACGAAGTTCGAGCTCCGACTTCATGATGCCCTCCGTCCCAATCGCGGGATCGACTCGATCAGCTGCCGCGTATAGGGATCCTGCGGATTCTTGAACACCTGCCGTACGTCGCCGACCTCGACCAGCCGGCCTTCGTACATCACCGCGACCCGGTCGACCAGCTGCGCGTGCACACCCATGTCGTGCGAGATGACCATCAGCGTCACGCCGAAGTCGGTCCGCAGATCGGCCAGCGATTGCAGGATCACCCGCTGGATCGTCACGTCGAGCGCGGTGGTCGGCTCGTCCGCGATGACCAGATCGGGTTCGAGCGCGACCGCGATCGCCATCAGCACGCGCTGCTTCATCCCGCCGGACAGCTCGTGCGGATACATCCGCGCGACCCGCGGCTCGAGTCCGACCTGGCCGAGCAGCCGAGGGATCATGTCCCCGACCGCTTCCTTCCGGTTCGGCGCGTGTTCGAGGATCACGTCCTTGAACTGCTCGTGCACCCGCATCACCGGATTGAGCGAACTCATGGATCCCTGCGGGAGATAGGAAAGAGCGCTCCACCGCAGCACCCGCAGTTCCTCACCGTGCACCTTGAGCAGATCCACCGGCGACCGCCCGGCCGGGTTGAACACCACCGACCCGGCCGTCACCTTTCCCGGCGGCTTCAGCAACCGCAGCAGCGCGACCGCCAGTGTGCTCTTCCCGCTGCCCGACTCGCCCGCGATCCCGAGGATCTCGCCGCGTCGTACGTCGAGATCCAGATCGCGGACCGCCTTCACGTCACCACGGTTGGTCGAGTAGGTGACCTCGAGTCCCTTGATCTCCAAAACAGATTCACTCACCGGCCACTCCCCTCAGCCTAGGGTTGTAGACCTCTTCCAACCCGATGTTCACCATGTTCAGCGCCGCGAACAGCAGCGTCAGCAACACGATCGGTACGACGAACATCGGCCACGCCCCCAGCGTCAGCGCGCCGGTGTTGATGGCGTTGAAGATGATCTGACCGAGGTCGATCACTCCACCCGGCCCGAGCCCGATCACCTCCAGGCCGACCAGCCCGAAGATCGCGCCCAGGGCCGATGACGCGAACCCGACCCCGATGAACGGCAGCAGGTTCGGCAGCAACTCGGTCACGATGATCTCGAGGTCACGGGCCTTGCTGACCCGCGCCAGATCGACGTACGGGCGCGACCGTAGGCTCAGCACCTGCGACCGGATCGTCTTCGCCGCGAACGGCCACGAGAAGATCGAGATCATCACGCCGACCTGGAACAGGCTCACGTTCTTCGCGTACGCCGACAACGCGATCAGCAGTGGGAACGTCGGGATCACCAGCAGGATCCCGGTGAACGTCGACAGGATCCCGTCGATCCAGCCGCCCTTGTACCCCGCGACGAACGCCACGATCACACCCACGACGGTGGAGATGATGCCCGCGATCGCCCCGATCTGCAGGGAGACCGCCAGCGCACTCACCACCATCGCGAACACGTCCCGCCCGAACTGATCGGTCCCGAGCAGGTGACCAGGCCCAGGCACCAGCCACTTCTCGTACGCCGCCAGCTCGATCGGATCCTGTCCCCCGCCGATGGCCCTCACGATCAACGGGCTGAACAGGGCCAGCAAGATCATCGCCGCGAGAATGATCATCCCGGTCGCCAGCCGACGACTGTGCCGAATCGTTCGCCATGCAGCTCTCAGTAGTCTCATCGCGATCACTTCCAATATTTGACGCGTGGGTCAAGTAGTGGGAGGAGGAGGTCGAGCAGGAGGACGGCGGTCAGCACCGAGAAGATCGCGATGTTGGTCACCCCAAGGATCGTGTTGAAGTCGAGCTGCTGGATCGCTGTGACCAGGGTCGTGCCGAGACCCGGGTAGTTGAACAGCTGCTCGACCAGCACGTTGCCGTTGAAGATGAAGCCGAGCGAGATCCCGAACGCGGTGATCTGCGGCAGGTAGCAGTTCCGCAGCGCGTAGCGGGTCAGGATCCGCCAGCCCTTGAGGCCCTTGGCCTCGGCGTACACCAGGAAGTCCTCGCCGAGTACCGGGACCATCAACATCCGGGTGGACAGGATCCAGCTCAACGTCCCGATCACCACGATCGACAGCCCGGGCAGCAGCCCGTACTTCAGCACACTGCCGATGAACTCGGGTGTGATCCCGGGACTTATTCGAGAGTCGTACGCCGATCTCGCCGGCAGCACGCCCATGGAGTAGGCGAAGATGTAGACCAGGATCAGCGCCACGAAGAAGTACGGCACGTGCGACAGCGCGATCGAGAGGTTGGTCGCGATCCGCGAACCGAGCTTGCCGCGCCGCCAGCCCGCGATCGCGCCGATCACGATGCCGAGGATCCACGCCAGCACGGCGGAGATGCCGAGCAGACCGATGGTCCAGGGCAACGACCTGAGGATGACGGTCTGCGCCGGGGTCGGGTAGTTGATCAGCGACGGGCCCATGTCGCCGTGCAGGATCAGCTTCCCCATGTACTTCACGTACTGGGTGAAGATGTTGCCGTCGAGCCCGAACTCGTGCTGGTACCGCGCGATGATCTCGGCACTGGCCTGCTGGTTGTAGATGTAGTTCTGCTGCAGCGACTGGATCAGCGTCTGGATCGGGTCACCCGGCATCAGCCGGAAGAAGAAGAACGTGATCGTCAGCGCTCCCCACAGCTCGACCAGGTACAGCCCGAGCCGGCGGATCGCGTACGCCGCCAGTGGGTGCCGCGACAGCCAGGCCCGCACCCCGCTCGGGGACGCCGTCTGTTTCCTCGGCTTGTCGACGGCAGCCACCGGCGGGGCATCCGCCGTCACGCCGGTCCTTTCTGCCCGGTGGCGCTGATCTTCGCGAGCACGAAGATGAAGTGCGGCCACCAGTTCAGCGGCACCTCGTACAGGTTGTCGTCGGTCGGCCAGTCCTTCCAGAACGCCGTGTTGAAGTACGACGGGTAACCGGTCTGGATCACCGACAGCATCGGCAGCTCCTGGAAGTAGATCTCCAGGGCCTGGTCCAGCAGCGGCTTCGCCTCCGGGCTGCTCGGGTCGATCCCGGCCAGCTGGTGCGACAGCTCGTCGAACTTCGGGTTCCGGAAGCGCATCTTGTTCTTGCCGGCGGCGTTCTTGCCGATCGGCTGGTACTTGTCGCTGGTCCAGTCGGTGTACAACTGCTCGGGGTCGATCGCGAACCCGGCCCAGCTGGAGTCGATGTCGTACTCACCGCGCTGGAACTTCTCGTCGTGCACACTGCCGGACAGGCTGCGCAGCGTCGCCGGTACGCCGACCTTGGCCAGCTCGGTCTTCAGGACGTTCGCGATCGCGTACTCGCCGCCGTCGACCGGCGACGGCGTGATGATCTCGAGGTTGATCTCCTTGCCCTTGTACGTCCGCTTGCCGGCGGCGTTCTTGGGCGCGATCTCGTCGAGCAGCTTGGTCGCCTTGTCCGGGCTGAACTCGAACTTGTACTTGTTCGCGAGGTCGTCGTTCTTCCACTTGTCGTTGGTCGGATAGTCCGCCCACGGGTACACAGCAGGCGGCACCTCGACCGGCCAGATCGACTTGCCGATCTTCTCGCGGTCCAAGCAGTAGTTGATCGCCCAGCGCATCTTCTCTTCCGAGATCACGCCGCGGGCGGGGTCGCAGTTCAGCCACATCACCCGTGGGTTCGGGTCGTGGAACTGCGTCGTGGCCAGGTTCGGGTAGCCGGTGTTGCGCAGCTGCTTGGCGTGCTGCTCGTCGATCGAGCCGACGTCGAACTCGGCGCGTTCGAAGGCCAGTGACGCCTGGTCGAGCTGCTTCGACGTGCTCTGGTAGACGGCGTACTGCGGCTTGACGTCGAGCTTGTCCTTGTTCCAGTAGTTCGGGTCCTTCTCCCAGACGAACATCTTCTGGTTGCGGATCGCCTGCTTGAGCTTGTACGGGCCGGACCGGACCGGCGGATTGTCCTTGTACTTGGTCGGGTCCTGCCCCTTCCAGATGTGCTCGGGCATCACGTTGATCGGCGCACCCGCGATCGCGGCGATGAAGTTGTAGTGCAGTCGCGGCGTCGGCTTGAGCAGCTTGACCACCGCGGTCTGCGCATCCGGTACGTCGATGCTCTTGACGAACTCCTTGAGCTCACCGCCACCGCCGAACAGGTCCGGCCGGTCCTTCAGCAGCATCACGGTGAACTTGAAGTCGTTCGCGCCCAGCGGCTGGCCGTCGTTCCAGTGCGCCTTCGGGTCGAACTTCAGCGTCAGCTCGGTGTGGTCGTCGTTGTACTTGAACTCGGTCGCCAACCACGGCGTCAGTTTGCCGGTGGCGAAGCTGAGGAAGAACAACGGTTCGGTGGCCAGCTCCACGCCCGCGCCGCCCGGAGACCCGTTCGGGATCATGCCGTTGAAGCTGTCGAAGACGGTGTACTCGACCTGGCCGACGATCATCGACTGTTCCCGGGGGACCGGGATGTTGGCCTTGCCGATCTGGATCGTCTTGGTGGCGACGGGCTTGTTGTTGGCGGGCTTGTCGGAGTACGAACCTCCGCCGCCGGAACAGGCGGCCAGGAAGGCTGTCATCGCCGCGGCGGCACCTGCGCCGAGCATGTTGCGGCGGCTGAGTTGATAGCGGACGACCTCGGCGACATCTTCGAACTGCGAGCCAGGTGTTTCGTTCATGACGAAAGTCACCTCCGTTTCTCTTGCGCGGACATGGCGATCACCGACCGAGAGGTGTGTCGGACTATAAGTAGGGATGACAACGTTGGCAAGAGTTCATTGCCACGTTGAAAGCACGACGTCATATCCGCAGATCAGTCGATATACCAACCCATGACAACGATGTTTTGCTCTGCGTGACCAGACACCCAGGTGGTCCAGTCGTGCACCGGCTCCCGGGATCACACGCGGCGTCACACGGTGACCGTCTTGACTCCGGTACGACGGCCGCACCGCGCGGCCGGAAGTGGCCAGCAGGATCTGGCAAAGACTCGTCGACGAGCCGGGAGCGCTATCTGAGGATTCAGAGCGTCCGCACCCCGATCTCCAGGCCATCACAATCTCCGACCAGCGGAGGGCTCACGCCTGACCTCCACCAAAACCACAGATTGTGATGGCCTGGAGATCGCTCACTAGTCGTAGGCGGAGTCCACCAGGAGTTCTGACGCGCGGTCCGGCTCGTTCAGGACTGCTCGGATGACGTGGCGTTGGTCCCAGCGGCCGCTTGACCAGGCGAGGGCCTTCGCGAGGCCGTCGAAGGTTGCGGCGTGGGGGGCGCCTTCGGCGTCTACCCACCAGGAGACCTCTACGCCGTCGACGGTGAGTTCGTCGTGTTCCCACCAGGTTGGAGGGACCTCGGGGACCAGCTCACGGACCAGGTCCGGTACGTCGGCCGCCGTACCCTCGCCGTCTATGGTGCCCTCGGCAACCTCCTGCGCCATCGGTACGTCGAACAGGTCACTCAAACCGTCGGCCGCGGCGCCGGACGCGACCACGAAGCCACCCAGGTCCTCGCGCTGTAACCACATTGGGCTGTCGACCACGACCGCGTCGTCGGAATCGGTCACCCGCGTGAGTCCGTCGTTCGCGAGGACTCGGACGTGGTCCGGCGCGTCTCCGGGGAACAGCGACAACGTCCCGAGCCGGCTCCACAGCCGCAGGAGCGTGGCCTCGTCGACCTCGCGCTCGGGATCGGCGAGCCGCTCCAGCAGCAGATCGATGCCGTCGGCATCGAGATCGCCGACCTCGCGCACCAGCCCGACCGCGGTCCGCACCTCAGGATCGAGCCCGGCCGTCCACGCCGGCGCCTCGTCCAGGAACTGCGCCAGCACAGGCTCCGCGTCAGGATCTGCCCGCCCCGCCAGCGGTTCGCCGTCATCCAGTAGGACCCGGTCGCGGATCCACCAGGCCGCGTACGACGGTACGCCGAGCGGCCGGTCGTCCGGTCCGACCACCCGTACCTGAGTCACGAGCGCGCGCCGCAGCTCCGGCGACGACCCGAACAGATCGAGGACACGCGGCCAGGAGTCGTCGGTGATCCAGTCGAGGTCGCGGATCGCCAGGAGTTCGCCGACCGTCGCGCCGTACCGCGATCCGTCCGGGGCTACGTCGTACGCCCAATCGTCGATGGCATCGAGGTCTTTGAGTGCCTCCGGCAACTGATCCAGCGCGACGTCCGATGCGGTGACGACGCCCAGGGACGCGAGTACGCCGACCGCCTCAAGCGCGTCGAGTCCGTAGCGGTCGAGCAACTCACCGGCGACCGGGGCGACCTCGTCGGGGTCGAGGATCTTCTCGGTGTCGGATTCGGGGATCACCAGGGCGTTGGCCGGGACGAGCTCACCGTCGGCATCCCGCAGCACCAGGTCGGACAGCCACCACAACCCTTCGGCTTGGGACGGATCGGCGGCGATCAAGCTCAGCACGGCGTGGGCGATCGCGTCGGGATCGTCAGCCTCGTTGGAGTGCTCGACAGCAGTGCGTACGGCGCTGTCCTCCAGCAACGACCGCGGTGTCGCCGGAAGCGCGCCGAGCCGCTCGAGCGCGGGGTCGACCGCATCCGGGTGGACGACGCGGACGCCGTACTCCCCGAAGGCGGCGAGTATCTCGGTGGGGATCTCCGGGCCAGGTAGCAGGAGACCGCGCGCACCGCGGACCAGCCGGCCGTCGGCGAGCGGAACCGGCAGTGTGCCAAGGGATTCGCGCAGCAAGGCATCCGTGACCATGCCGGCCAGCGAGGAGTAGAGCGCCCGCCACCACTCGGGCGACTCCTCAGCTCCCAGCTGATCGATCACGTCCGCCAACTCCAGTCGACGGACCGTCAGGGCATCCAACGCCAGCCGATCCTGGCGTACGCCCCGAACCAGCCCCGGGACGATCGGCGCCAGCACCCGGTTGAACGCGTCATCCGCGCCCTCAACCACCACCGCGTCCCGCGGCCGCAACAACTCGCCGTCCTCAACGCCTCGGACGATCGGCGTCTCCGAGAGCACCTTCAGGATCGCGTCCCGCAGCTGCCGATCAAGCGCCCCCGCCGCCAACCCGGTAGGCACCAGCCGCAACACGTCGTCGCCGGCCTCCGCCCGCTCCCGCAACAACTCCCCGTACGCCGAAGCCGACTCCCCCACGATCCGATCCGCCAACCCCCCACCCGCCACATGCCGCCGAGTCGGATCCAACGGAAAACTCGCGAGCAGCAAAGCTTCAAGTGAGAGCGGTTCATCGGTTGGTGTGGGCGCCTGGACCACACCTGGTAGTTGGGTAGTCAGATCGCGTGGAAGCGCCCAGAGGACTGACCAGGTGGGTCGGGAGCGCTCTTCGGTGGGACGGTCGGCCAACAGGTGTTCGCGTTCTTCGGCGGTGAACGTGCCGCTGGTTCGGTGGATGTGCCAGCGGGACTCGGCGTCGGCGAGGACGCGGTGCTCGTTGTCGGCCTCGATTTCGATGCGGTCGAGACCGGGGAGCGCGAGCAGCAGAGCGTCGTTCGCATCGGTGAGGAGGCGCCGGACGAGGGCGGCCGCGGCCTCGTCGCGGAGTGGGAGGATGACGGCGGTGTCGTAGCCCTCGGGCGGTTCGCCGTCGGCTTCGAACGGGAGCCGCAGGACCGGGACCTGACCGTCGCGTCGTCGGACCTCGGTGTCGAGGCCGGCCGAGCCGAGCTCCGTGATCGCGGCCGCGGTGTCTGCCTTGGAGAACCGCACCCCACCCGTCCGCGACAGAATGATCGGTTCGTCGGAGACCGCGAGTACGGCGGAGAACCCCACGCCGAAGCGACCGACCGTGGGCTCGTCCCGCTTCGCCGAGGCCCGCAGCGTCGCCAGTGATTCGACGCCGTCCGGGCTCAGCGGCGTACCGGTGTTGGCGACGACGAGCGTCTCCCCGCGGAACGAGTACAGCACCCGGCCCGGCGTCCCCGCACGTTCCGCGGCGTCGGCGGCGTTCTGGGCGAGCTCGATCACGAGGCGGTCGGCATACCCACCGAGGGCGAGGTCCTCCTCGGCGTTCGCGTCCTCCCGGAACCGTACGGGCGCCGCCGACCACCCAGCCAGGACCCGCTCCCGAATCCCCGCTGTACCGAACACGTCGTCACTCACCGGTGCAGTATGCCGCACGCCCGGAGACCGTCTGCCGGGGCAGCAAAATCTGCCCCGACGAACGGCCTCAGCGGTACGCCGTTACTGGAAGGAGCACCCCGGGTTCGGCGCGTCCTCGGAGAGCGGGCTGCCGGCCGGGTCGACGTACAGGACCTCGAGGACGAGCGGCTTCGTGCCGAGGTTGCGGCCGATGTGGACGTGGTTCGCGCCGCTCGGCTCGGTGAACGCGGCGCCGGCGCGGTAGACGCCGTCGGTCGTGCAGTCGTGGTCGGAGTGCGTCAGCGTCCCGGACTTCACGAACGCGTACAGCGTGCCGTCGTGGAAGTGCCAGCCGGTCGTACCGCCCGGCTGGATCGTGATCTCGCGCAGGATGATGTCCTTACCGCCGACGGTCGTCTGCGACAGGATCGTGCCGGTGACTCCCGAACCGGGCGTCGCGTCGGCGGCCGCCGGGACCAGGGCGATCGAGGCCGTCGCGAGGCCTCCGGTCGCGAGAACAGCGAGCGCTCCCCGAGTGACTCCGCGCATGTTCGTTCCTTTCGGTGAAGGTGTTTGACGTCATCGTGGCAGAGCATGGATATCGTGGTGCGGTGATCCCACCCGGAAGCCGGTACGTCGCCCTTGGCAGTTCGTTCGCGGCAGGGCCGGGAATCAGACCGATCGTGCAACCAAAAGCCGGTCGATCAGGCAACAACTACGCGCACCTGGTCGCGTCGGCCCTGGAGCTCGAGCTCACCGACGTCACCTACTCCGGCGCGACCACCGCGCACCTGCTCGACACCCGGCAGGACGAGGCGGCCCCGCAGCTCGATGCCGTCACCGCCGACACCGAGCTCGTCACGATCACTGTCGGGGGCAACGATCTCGACTACGTCGGGACCTTCATTCGCGGCAGCTTCCTGAACACGCTGGCCAAGCCGGCCACGATCCTCGGCCGCCGGTTCGCGAACCGGATCCGGGCTCGGGTCAGCTACCTCAAGGAGGACGCGCAGTACCAGGCCGTCACGGACTCCCTCGTCGCCGTGGTCTCGAAGGTCCGCGAGCGCGCTCCGGACGCGCGGATCATCCTGGTCGACTACCTCACGCTTGTCGGCCCGAGCACCCGGGCGCGTCTCGACGTACCGCTGAACGAGGAACAACTGCCCAGCGTCGCGATGATGGCCGACGGTCTCGCCGCGGCCTTCGCGAAAGCCGCGGCCGCCACCGGAGCCGACCTGATCACGGCATCGGCCGCAAGCCGCGACCACGCCATCGGCTCCTCGGATCCGTGGGTCACCGGCTTCTCCCGCGGTCTACGCGGCGCCTTCACCGGCTTCGTCCCCTACCACCCGAACGCCGCCGGCATGCAAGCCGTCGCCGACCTCATCGTGGCCAGACTCAAAGCCTGAAGGCCCGTCACCGCCGAGCTGAAACTCGGCCCCGGCGGCCCGACGTATTACGCGGTGTATCGGCGGGCGGTGGAACAGCCCGCAGTTTCGTGGGCCAGGGGAAATCCAGCGGGGCGGAGCTTGCCTGCCATTGACGGCCTAGCTCCCGCAGCGTTTCGGTGGCGCGGTTGATGTCAGGATCGAGGTAGGGACAGGGGTCCGAGCGACTCACGCCCCACAGCTCGCGGACTCGTGCGTACGGCGTTGCCCAGCCGTTCTCGACCGCTTCGTGGATGGCGCTGGTGACCGCCTCGCTGATGCCGATGCTGTTCGGCGCCTTCAGGATGCGGGTGCTGCGGACCTTCGCGTCGTACCGCTTCTTGCCCGCGGTCTGTTGCATGCTGTCGAAGACCGCGCCGGCCGCGATGCAGCCGAAGATGCCGTCGGGCATAGCCAGTTCGCGTTCGGTGACCGCGTGGGCCAGATCGTGCGGCACGCGATGCTTGCGTGAGTACGAGACGAGGCTGAACTCGGCGCCGTCCGCGCGCCGGATCAGGGTGACACTCTCACCGCGCTCGTCGTGCACGAAGGTAAGCCGCATACGGACCAGGCTGAACCCTCGCGACTCTCCGCACCACCGATTTACCGTCGAGGTTGCCGGGTAAGTGCAAAGGATTGTGGGACCGGATGGCCGAGTTCACACTGGCGATCGTGTACGTCCATCCGTTGATTCGGGCGGCGCGACCACGGATTCGGCAGTTGCTGTACCGAGACCGTGCGCTGCTGCTTGCCGGTGTAGTCGCGATCCTCGCCGGATTCGGTTTTGCGTACCTCGACTACACCGGTCGCAACTATTCGGTCGAGGCCGCCACGGTCCGGTCCGACACGATCGTCGAGGCGGAAGTGGTGTCCGCCGGCCCGGGTCCCTGGCCGGACCGGCGTTTCCGGGTCGAGGTGGATGCCAACGGCGAGCCACTACCGGTCCGGGGCGCTGAGCGCCTGGTCCCGGCACCGGCTGTGCACCAGCAGATCCGGGTTGTTTTCGAGAAGGACCATGCTCTCGCCGCCGATGTCGAATGGAAGGTCTCCGCACGGCATCGCACGCTCATCACCCTGCTCGGGATCATCCCGGTGACGTTGGGGTTGGTCGGGGCCTGGCTGTTGTGGAGCCGGGTACGACTCCGCCGTCCGGTGCGCAGAGCGCTGTCCCGGGCCCGCCGGATCGAGCCGGTCCGAGTGCTGGAGATCGTCCGCAAGTTGCCATCGGACGACCTCTGGATCCGGCGGCGCGACGGTTCGGTCGAGACGCAGGTCGGACTGGTGATCGAGGACCTCGACGGTCGCCGGTGGCTGTGGATGGTCAGCGACTTCCGGCCCGACCTGGTCAGGGAAGGCGACGTGATCCGGGTGACCGGCCAACCGGCCCCGGACGGCTGGCTCGTCGGCATCGTCCCGTCCGGCGTCGGGTCGCTGGTTCACGACCCTCCGACCGTCCTGGTCCCAACGGCTCCCCTCGACCACTGACGCTGCGGGTGTCAGCCGCAGGCCTTGTTCGAGGTGAGCGCCTCCCGCGCGCCTTGGTACGCGTTCGCGCGACGACGGCCGCCGACCAGCTTGCTCCACCATCCGCGAGCGCTTCGCTGTCCGCTGCCGGCGGGCCGGCTGAGTCCGTGCTTGTGCTCGCGCTCGTCCTTGGCCAAGATGCTCAGTGACACCATCAGGTTCAGCGGTTCCATCGGTCTGTCCTCCGTGTCCGGGCGCCCCTTCCAGGCGCTTTCACGGGTACGTCGGAACCGCCGGCCGGATCTTGACACCCACCGGCGATGAAATACTCCCGTGATGATCTACCGGTTCGTGGTGGGGCGGCTGGAGTGCGTGGTGGTCAGCGACGGCCAGCCGAGTCCGCCGTGGGAGCCTCCGCTGGATTCGTACTTCACGCCGGACGTCGGGGTGGCCGAGGACGAGTTGCGGGCGGCCGCGGCGGGCCGGTCGACGCTGACCTGCGGGTACAACTGCCTGTTCGTCCGGACTCCGGACGGGCTCGCGGTGGTGGACACCGGACTGGGCGCGAGCTTCCTCGGGTACGGCGAGTACATCGAGCCGCTGGTCGGGCAGCTCGAGGGCGGGATGGCCGGGGCGGGGTTCTCGCGTGCAGAGCTGGCGGCGGTGGTCTTCACGCATTTGCATCAGGATCATTCGCGCGGGGCGACCTGGTCGGGTGAGGTGAGGTTCCCGGCGGCGACGGCGTACGCGCATGCTGCTGAGGTCGCCTTCTGGTCCGCGCCGATCGAGTTGCCGTCTGCTGAGCCGCATGTCGAGGCGGCGCGAGCGGCGATCCGGGAGTTCGGCGACAGGCTCCGGCCGTTCGAGCACGATGCGGAGCTGCTGCCTGGGGTCCGAGCCATCGACGCGGCTGGGCATACGCCCGGCCACACAGCCGTGCTGTTGGAGTCGGCCGGGGAACGCCTGCTGTGTGTCGGCGACACCTTCTACGACCCGCTACAGGTAACGCATCCGGAGTGGGCGACCCCATGGGACCTCGACCGTCCGAGCTCGGTCGCGTCCCGGCGCAGGATCCTGGAGTGGGCCGCGGCTGAGCGACTCCTGCTGCACGCCTACCACCTGCCGTTCCCGGGCCTCGGTCACGTCAGTCGCCGCGGCGCCGGCTTCACCTGGGAACCGGTCGGATAGGCAGACCGAAGGTGGCGGGTACTCCGGGGCTGAAGGCGACGTGGTCGGGTGGGCGGTTCACGGAGAGGCCGACGGAGCTGAGGAGGGAGTCGGCGTCCAGGGTGGTGATGGTTGCGGTGTGGAGGATCCAGGGTGGGTGTTCGTTGGGGAGGTAGAACGAGGGCTTGTGGAGACCCCAGCGCGCGGTGAGGAAGTGTTCTAGCGGACCTGGCTTCAACCGCGAACCCATTTCGATGGCGATGGTTGAGCTGCTGCGGACGCCCGGCCAACGGAGGGTGGACGTGTAGGTGTGGTGATTGCCGTCGCGCGTGTGGGTCATGCGGGCCCAGCGATACGGGAGGCCGAAGACCGTGCGCGCGGTCGCGACGACCGCCAGGCGGTTGGCGTCGAGGCTGAGGAAGATCACGCCGCGTCGGCCGGTGGCGTCGATCGAGTACAACCGGACGTTCGTCTCCAGGAACGAGCCGAAATACGGTACGGCGGGACCGTGCGGCAGGCCCGTGTCGACCATGCGGAAGGGCACGAGGCCGACGTACGTGCGTCCCTCGAAGGTGTCCGGGCGGGTGCCGGGTGGAAAGAAGCGTGCAACCTCAGCTGGCTCGACGGCCCAATGCAGGAAGGTCAGATCGAGCCAGCGTTGCCGCAGGATCCGTGGTCGGCGCAGCGGCGGCGCCTCCGGCCAGATCGCAGCCATGCTCACTCCGCGGTGGGGCGAACCTCGCAGGTCGGGCGACCGTCGTTCAGCTCGCAGACGATGTGCGGAGTGCCACCCGCCTCGCTCGGCCGCCACGGCATGACAGCGTCGCCGGTGAGCAGGGCGTCGAGGGTCTGCAGTTCGGGATCGCGTTGCTCGGTGTGATGGCGGTAGCCGGCCGCGCCGAGCGCCAAGGCGATCGCCATGCCGAGCAGGTTGACCTCGGTCGGCTCGTCCGGCGCGACCGATCCCTCCGCGGGGACGAGCTTGATGCCGTGCTCGGGGACCTCGACGATCTGCGCGACGTACCTGCCATCAGTCATGCGACAGAGCGTAACTCCAGACGTCATCAGATGTCCGCCACGTACCTGTGAACTGGGGGTGTCCCCGGCGGCAGCCGGAGCGCGAGGCGCCGCCGGGGACGGTCGCCGTGGGAGCCGCGCTGCCGACGCCTCGGCCGGGGCCGAACCGGCCGGAGCGGCGACAGATGCACGCGATCTCCCACGACGACGTTATCGGCCCAGCCGCGACTTCAGGTCGTTACCGACCGCGGTGAGCAAGGTTCGGGCCGGTACGTCGCGCACCGAGCGAGCCTGAGCCAGGTACAGGTTGAGCGCGACCGTCGCGACGACCGTCTGATGACGGTCGGCCGCACGCTGCGCCAGCCCCAACTGAACCTTCATGACCGTCGCAGTTGCCAACGGCACCTTTCCGGCCACGCGATACCGCTCGACCAGCTTGGTGGCCTCGGCGTACGAGGCGACCACCGTGAACGGCACCGTGGTCACCGAGCTGTTGCCAGCGGCATCCAATGCCGTGGCCGTCACCTTGTGGTCACCGAGCCCGAGCGTCATCCCGTCCAGCTTGCCGTTCGTCGGCTTGCCGTCAACCGCCAGCGTGACCCCCGCCGGACCCGACAAGGCGTCCGTCGCAGTCGCCGCGACCGTCACCGTCGAGGCCACTCCCAGTGAGCTCGGCAGACCCGTGACGGTCGCCTTCGGCGGTGTGCTGTCGATCTTGACCGTCACCGAAGACGGCTCCGACACATTGCCGGCCGTATCACTGGCTCGAACGGCGAGCGTATGAGTCCCGTCCGCGGACAACGTGACGGGTGCCGTGTACTCGGACCAGTCGCCGTCGCCGGCCTTCTGTTCCACGTAGACCTGACCACCTTGGTCGTCGGTTGCCATCGCCGTGGCAACGACCGGACCGGTCCACCAGCCCGCCTGGCCCGAAGGCGTCGACGGATTCACCGACAGCGTGACCGTCGGCGCGACCGTGTCCCTGACCAGCTTGAAGTAGTCGAACGTGGCGGTCTTCGAGGCCGTCTGGTCCACGCCGTACGCGAAGACACCGAACTTTGCCGACGACAACGCCGGGTTGGTTACTGGTGCCAGCGCGTTCCAGGTCAGACCATCCGCACTGTAGGAGCCGGTGAACGTCGACCCCGACTTGGCAAGACGCAGATACCAGACTCCCTGCGTCGGGCTCGGCGCGTTCGGTTGCGTCGATTGGACGACGTCGCCGACCTCACTCCGCAACTCGATGCCTCGCGCAACGGTCGAACCTGGCGTGTTGGTGGTGAGGTAGTCGAGCTTGACATAGTTCGCGTCATCGGCGTAGACCATCAACCCGGCTTGCTGGAACGCCTCGTTGAACGTCGAGCCGTCCACCTTGGTTTCGATGGTCCAGTCCCCATCCGGGGCGGGCTGCAGCATCAGGTTGCGCGGGTTCGTTGCCGTCCCGCCGTAGATGTCGCCCTTGCTGGTGTCGATCTCCAGCTTGTCACCGGTCACCCGGTACGCCGCGGGATCCGGCCGTACGACGTTCGACCACCGGCACGCGTCCAGCGTCGTACCAGTGAACTCGTCATCCGGCGCGGGTGTCTCGGCCGTGTCGTCCGGCGTCAAGGTGAAGTAGTCGAACGACGCCGTGATCGGCAGTGCCTCGGTCCGGTTGGCCAGCCCGAACATCCCGATCCGGGGGTTCGTGATCCCGGCGAGCTGCTTGGTCTCCGGCATGTCGGTGAAGGTCGAGCCATCGGCACTGTACGACGCCTTCAGCGACGTCCCGTCCGACGTGAACCGCACCCACACGGTGTCCGGGTACGCCGCACCCAGGTTGGCCGTGTTCGACGCGGCGACCTCGTTCGGTACGCCGTTCTCCTCGCGGATGTACTGGAAGATCCGGTCGGCCGCGGACGGTCCGCTGGTGTTGCGACCCTGGATCACCATCTTGGCGTAGTTGTCGTCATCGCCGTAGACGATCAACCCGGCCTGCTGATAGGCCAGTCGAGCCGGCAACGTGACCTTGGTGGTCGCCTGCCAGGGACCGGCCGGGGCGGGCTGCAGAACAAGGTTCGGCGTGCCCGTGTTGCCGGTCCCGTAGATGTCGGTCGCGGTCAACGGGATCGACAACTTGCCATCGGCAACCGATAGATCTTGGTTGCCGCGCACAACGGACGACCAGCGCCCGGTGTTCAGCGCCGTACCGTCGAACCCGTCCGAACGTCCGGTCAGGCAGGTCGGCAACGACGGCGAATCCACCGTGATCACCGTCTTCGCCGTGCCGACCGCACCGCGCGAGTCGGTCACGGTCGCCGTGGCCGTGAAGGTCCCGGCCGAGGTGTAGGTGTGGCTCACCGTCGCCCCGGTCGCGGTGCTTCCGTCACCGAAGCTCCACGCGTAGGTCAACGGCAGATCGCCCTCGGGGTCGGTCGCCGCCGCGGTGAAGTCGACCTTGAGCGGAGCCTTGCCCTGGGTGGCGGAGGCGGTCGTCGTCACGGCCGGACGCTCGTTCTCCGTCACGCCCTTGCCGATGAACTTCACCCAGTTGACGTTGAGCTGCCCGGTCGTCTTGACGAAGTACAGCGGTCCACTGGTCAGTGACGCTCCACTGACCGGCGCGGTGAAGTCGCCGTACGTCTGCCAACCACCCGTCGGAGTGACCTGGATCGTTGCGACCACAGGGCCATCAGTGGGCGAACCCTGCCGGACCTGGACCGTCGCACCGGCATCCGGTGACGCCGCGCGCAATCCGATCTGGTTGATCCCGGTCAGGTTGGTCGGCTTCCAGCCCCACCAGTCGCCGTCTTCGATGAACCCGATGTTCTTCCCGCCGCCGGCAGTGTCACCGGTGTCCTCGACCTGCACTCCGGGTGCGGAGCCCGGACCGCCGGTCTCGCTGAAGTACTCGGCCTCGCGCGTCTTCGGCTGGAGCTGGACGACCTTCTGCGTGGTGATCTTCCCGGTCCCCGGCGCACCCTTGTCCGTGTAGGTCACGGTGACGATGCCGAAGATGTTCGCGCCGACATGGCCGTCGTCACCCGGTAGCGGGAAGTCGCCCTCACACCCGTGGTACTGCTCGTACGGGTGGGCGTGCTCGTCGTGGCCGAGCGCCGGCTGCGTGATCACGTCGTTGCAGTCGACCACGCCGTCCTCGGGATCGGTGACCGTCACCTTGTAGTGGATCGTGTCGCCGAAGTCGAAGAACCCACCGTCGACCGGCGCCTCCACGGTGATCGTCGGCGCCGTGTTGCCGGCCGTGATGGTCCGGTTCGACACCGCCGTCCGTCCGTCCGGATCGGTCACGGTCAGCCGCGCCGAGTAGACCCCGGCAGTGGTGTAGGTGTACGACGGTTTCGCCTCGGTGCTGTCCGTCGTACCGTTGCCGTCGAAGTCCCACGCCAGTGTCACCGGCTGACCGTCAGGATCACGCGACCCGGTCGAGTCGAAGGTGACAGTCAGTGGCACCGGCCCGGACGTCTTGTCGGTATTCATCTGCGCAATCGGCGCTCTATTCCCTTGGACATAGTCGATTCGGTAGATCCCGGAGTCGGCATTGTTGCCACCGAACCCGCTGCCCCACTCGATCACGTACAGCGCGCCGTCCGGCCCGAACTGCAGTGCGTGCGGCCGGATGAAGTTCATCTTCTGCAGCATCCGGGAGACGTCCGCGACGCCGGTGCGGTCGTCGGTCAGCTGCACCGAGAAGAGCCGGCTGTCGTTCCAGTCGGCGAAGACCGCCTTGCCGTCGAAGTACGCCGGCCACTTACGATCCGAGGTGCTGTCCGCGTCGTACTTGTAGGCACCGCTGGTCATCGGCGCACCGCTCCCGCCGATCTCCGGCACGCCGGTCGTCGACTTGCCCATCCAGAGCTTCGCCGGGATTGCGGCCGGCAGCTGGGTGATGCCGGTGTTGTTCGGCGAGTCGTTGACCGGAGCGTTGCAGTTGAACGTGGCTCCCGCCGTACCGGTGGCGAAGTCGTAGTCGTTGTACGGCGTGTTCGCGCCGACGCAGTAGGGCCAACCGTAGAAGCCCGGCTTGTCGAGGATGTTCCACTCGACCCGGCCGTCCGGTCCGCGCGTCGGCGAGACCTGGCCGGCGTCCGGTCCGTAGTCGGCCACGAAGAGGTGGTTCGTGGTCGGGTCGATGCCGATCCGGAACGGGTTGCGGAAGCCCATCGCGTAGATCTCGGGGCGGGTCTTCGCCGTACCCGGCGGGAACATGTTCCCGTCCGGGATCGTGTAGGTGCCGTCCGGCTCGGGGTGGATCCGCAGGACCTTCCCGTTCAGGGCGTTGCTGTTGGCGGCACTGCGCTGCGAATCCCAGGCCGCGCGTCCGGGCCGCTCGTCCAGCGGCGAGTATCCGTCGGAGTCGAACGGGTTGCTGTTGTCGCCGGTGGCCAGGTAAAGGTTGCCGTTGCCATCGAACTCCATCGCGCCGCCCGCGTGGCAACACTCGTTGCGCTGCGTATCGACCCGCAGCACTTCCTTCTCACTCGCGAGGTCAAGGGTGTCACCAGTCACCTTGAACCGGGAGATGCGGTCGAAGGGCTCCGTGCCCACCGGCGAGTAGTAGAGATAGATGAATCCGTTCGTCGCGAACGCCGGATCCAGCGCGATGCCGAGCAGGCCGAACTCCTGGCCCGTGTAGACATTCAGCGTCCCGGCGGTCACGACGGACCCGTCGGTCTTGACGATCTTCACCGCGCCGTTCCGGTCGATGTAGAAGACCCGGCCGTCCTGAGCGATGGACAACTCCATCGGGTTCGACGTGTCGTCGTCCAGCGTGACCTTCTCGTAGCTGTCGCTCAACGACGCGCCGCAGTCCGCGGGCAGAACGCCGGCCGCCGTCTTGATGCCGCCGAGCAGAAGGTTCTTGAACGTCGGATCGGCGTAGGACTCGATCGTGTGGCCCATCCCCGTGTACCAGGACCGGCCACCGTCGTAATCCTGACACCACGTGATCGGGTGCTCCGGGCCCATGTTGCCGCCCGTGTACGACGTTTCGTCCAGCGACTCGAGCACGTGGACCGTGCCGCGCGGGTTGGTCCGGTAGTTGTACCACTCGTCCGTCCGCGGCCAGAGCGTCGGAGCGCCGGCGGTCGACGGGTGCGCGTGGTCCTCGGTTTTCACTGTGGCACCCGGCGTACCGGCTGGGTGGCTGTCGAAGTAGCTGCCGACGAGCTGTCCGTACCACGGCCAGTCGTACTCGGTGTCGGACGCGGCGTGGATACCGGCGTACCCGCCACCGCCACGGATGTACCGCTCGAACGCCGCCTGCTGGTCGGCGTTCAGGACATCACCGGTCGTGGACAACCAGATGACGACCTCGTACTTCGCGAGTTCGGTGTCGTTGAACACCGTCGCGTCCTCGGTCGCCGTGACGGTGAAGTTGTTCGCCGCGGCGAGGTCCTTGATCGCCTGGATCCCGGCCGGGATCGAGTCGTGCCGGAACCCGGCCGTCTTGCTGAAGATCAGTGCGTTGAAGGTTTCGTCGCCGTGCCCGGGATGGGCCCGGGCCGGCAGCGAGGTTGCCGGTATCAGTAGGGATGCGATCAGGGCGAGCACGAGCACACGAATCACCGTGCCGTGCCTGCGTAGCTGGATCATGCGGAGCTCCTCATGGGTCGGACAAGGTGCGCGCTCCAACGATTCCGGGGCGGTAGAACCCCAGCTACTACAAGTCCCGTGCTCTGCCCTGCGCGGGATTGCTACAGAACTGGATCAGCGAACGCCGAGCAGGTGCTCCATCGCCAACTGGTCCAGCTTCTCGAACCCGAGACCGCGCTCGGCCAGCGCTTCCCGGTCATACTTCTCGGCGCGAAGATCGGCCAGACTCTCACCCTCGGCCAGGGTGGGTTCGGCCAGCTCCGCGACCCGGGCCGCGGCCAGTGCCTCGGCCACCTCCGGGTCGGCTCGGAACGCGGCGACCTTCTCCCGCAGGATCAGGTAGTTCCGCATACATCCGCGCGCGGTCTCCCAGACGCCTTCCTCGTCCTCGGTCCGCGGCGGCTTGTAGTCGAAGTGGACGTAACCGTCGTACCCGGGCTGTCCTTCGGAGCCCTGCAGGACATCGACCGTCCAGAAGGCCTCGCGCAGGTTCCCGGCACCGAACCGCAGGTCCTGGTCGAACCGCGGACCGTGCTGCCCGTTGAGGTCGATGTGGTACAGCTTCCCGTGCCACAGCGCCTGCGCGATGCCGTGCGCGTAGTTCAGCCCGGCCATCTGCTCGTGGCCGACCTCGGGGTTGATGCCGACCAGCTCGGGATCCGCGAGATCGTTGATGAAGGCAATCGCATGCCCGATCGACGGCAGCAGGATGTCACCGCGCGGTTCGTTCGGCTTCGGCTCGATCGCGAAGCGGATGTTGTACCCCTGCTCGCGCACGTACGCGCACAGGATGTCCATCGACTCCTTGTACCGATCCAGCGCGGACCGGACGTTCTTCGAGCCGCCGGACTCCGCACCTTCGCGACCGCCCCAGAGCACGTACGTCGACGCACCCAGCTCGGCCGCGAGGTCCAGGTTGCGGAGCACCTTGGACAGGGCGTACCGGCGTACCTGGCGATCGTTGGCGGTCAGGCCGCCGTCCTTGAAGACCGGGTGGCTGAACAGGTTCGTCGTGGCCATCTCGACCACGATGCCGGTGTCGGCCAGGGCCTTGGTGAACCGCTCGAGCACCTGCTGCCTGGTCCCGTCGTCCGGTACGAGGTCGTCGTCGTGGAACGAGATCGCGGCGGCACCGAGCTCCGCGAGCTTCTCGACCGCGTGCACCGGATCCATCGCGGGACGGACCTCGGTCCCGAAGACGTCGACGCCCTGCCAGCCGACCGTCCACAGACCGAAGGAGAACTTGTCGTCCCTAGTGGGAGTAAAGCTAGTCATTCAGGAATCTCCTGCCATTGTCGTGACGTCGAACTGGCCTCGACCGCGGCCAGCACGCGCTGGACCTGCAGCCCGTCGGCGAACGACGGAAGCGGATCGACGCCTTCGGCGATCGCGGTGACCAGGTCGACGACCTGATGGGTGAACCCGTGCTCGTAGCCGAGCAGGTGGCCGGGCGGCCACCAGGCAGCGACGTACGGGTGGACGGGTTCGGTGGCGAGGATGCGGCGGAAGCCCGCGGTCCTCGAGTCTTCGGTCGCGTCGTAGAAGTGCAGGAGATTCATGTCTTCGAAGTCGAACGCGAGGCTGCCGAGGCTGCCGTTGATCTCGATCCGGATGGCGTTCTTCCGACCGGTCGCGAACCGGGTCGCCTCGAAGACCCCGAGTGCGCCGGAGCGGAAGGTCGCCAGGAACACTGCCGCGTCGTCGACCGTGACCGGTCCACGCTCGGTCCCGGCCGTACCGGCCAGGCCCGAGTGCTCGGCAGCGACGGGACGCTCCTTGACGAACGTCTCCAGTCGGGCACTGACCTCACCGATGGTGTCCCCGGTGATGAATTGGGTCAGGTCGATGATGTGCGCGCCGATGTCACCGAGCGCGCCGGAACCGGCCTTCTCCTTGTCCAGCCGCCACGACAGCGGCGCCTCCGGGTCGGCGATCCAGTCCTGCAGGTACTGCGCCCGGACGTGCCGGATGGTTCCGAGCTTGCCCTCGGCAACGAGCTGGCGGGCCAGTGCGATCGCCGGCACCCGGCGATAGGTGAACCCGACCATCGACCTGATCCCGTTGGCCGCCGCCGCGTCGGCCGCGGCGGTCATCGCCTCGGCCTCCTCGACGGTGTTGGCCAACGGCTTCTCGCACAAGACGTGCTTGCCGGCTTCCAGGGCGGCAATCGCGATCTCGGCGTGGCTGTCGCCCGGCGTGCACACGTCGATCAGCTGGACGTCGTCGCGGCCGAGCAGCTTGCGCCAATCGGTCTCGGTGTCCTTCCAGCCGAGCTTCGTCGCGGCCGCGGTGACGGCCTCGGCGTTGCGCCCACAGAGCACGTTCATGGCGGGGTTCAGCGGCAGGTCGAAGAAACGCGGCGCGCTCCGCCAGGCCTGCGAGTGGGCCGCGCCCATGAACGCGTAGCCGATCAGGCCGATGCCCAGGTCAGTCATAACTCTCCTATCAGCTCTCGAATGCCGTCGGCAGGTCCGTCATAACCCTCTTCTTTTAGCTCTCGAATGCCGTCGGCAGGTACTGGTCGACGTTGTCTTTGGTCACCACCGGGGCGAACAGCTGGACGGTGCGCGGCACCTCGACCTCCACCAGGTCGCCGAGGGCCTTCTTCTGCACCAGCAGCCGGGCCAGCCGGATCCCGTCCGCGCCCTGCGTGGAGGGGTAGATGACGGTGGCCTTGAGCAACGAGTTGCCGGACTTGATGTCCCGCATCACGTTCGCCGAGCCGGCCCCACCGACGACGAAGAACTCCTTGCGCCCGGAGTTCTTGATCGCAGCCATCACACCGACACCCTGGTCGTCGTCGTGGTTCCAGATCGCGTCGATCTTCGGCGCCGCCTGCAGCAGGTTGGTCGCGGCTTCCTCGCCCGACTCCACGGTGAACTTGGCGGCGACGCGGTTGTTCACCTTCAGGCCGCAGTCGGCGAGTGCCTCCTTGAATCCCGCGCTGCGCTCCTGAGTCAACGGCAGCGAGTCGATCCCGGCGATCTCCCCGACCACCGCGTCCTTCTTGCCCTTCAGCTGCTCGCAGATGTACGTGCCGGCCGACACACCCATCCCGTGGTTGTCGCCGAGGACCGTCGTCCGCGCGGCGAACGGGCTGTCGAACTCCCGGTCCACGTTGATGACGGTGATACCGGCCTGCATCGCCTTGGTCGCGACCGCGGTGAGCGCGGCACCGTCGAACGGCAGCAGGACGATCGCGTCGACCTTCTGGTTGATGAAGGTCTCGACCTGGCTGATCTGCTGGTTGGGGTCGTTGGTGCCGGCGGCAACTTGCAGCTCGACGTCGGGATACTTCTTCGCCTCCGCCTGGGTCGCCTTGGTGATGGCACTCATCCAACCGTGGTCTGCGGCCGGCGCGGAGAAGCCGATCTTGACCTTCTTGCCGGGCTCGTCGTTCTTGCCGGCGGCCACCGCCTGCGTCGCGGTGTTCGCGTTCTCGTCGGCCTTCGGGGTGTTGTTGGTGCAGGCAACGAGCGCGAGCACGCCCATACCCGCGACGACGGTGCCGATCACAGTTCGGGCGGAACGTGTGGACATCCTTGTCCTCCTTCTCATGAGCTGGTGCTGCGTGCGGCCAGACGCTGCTGGAGAAGGACGGCGATCACGATGATCAGGCCCTTCGCCACTGACTGGGCGGAGATGCTGAGGTTGTTCAGGGTGAAGACGTTGTTCAGGGTGGTGAAGATCAGGACGCCGATGACCGTGCCGACGATCGTTCCCCGGCCGCCGGACAGCAGCGTGCCGCCGATCACCACAGCCGCGATCGCGTCCAGTTCGTACAACTGGCCGTGGGTCGCGCTGCCGGTCGTGGTCCGGGCCATCAACATCACCGCGGCGATCCCGCAGCACAGCCCGGCCAGCACGTACAGCGCGACCGTGTGGCGCTGCACCTTGATGCCCGCCAGCCGTGCCGCCTCGGCGTTGCCACCGACGGCGAAGGTGCGCCGGCCGAAGGTTGTCCGGTTGAGCAGCACCCACCCGGCCGCGGCGACCAGCAGGAAGATCCAGACCAGGACCGGTACGCCGATCAGCGAGCCCCCGAAGAAGTCGACGAACGAGTTGACCGTGATGATCTGGGTCCGCCGGTCGGAGATGAGTTCGGCCAGACCGCGGGCCGAAGCCAGCATCGCCAGCGTCGCGATGAAGGGAACGATCTTGCCGTAGGCAACGAGCAGTCCGTTGACCAGACCACAGGCGGCTCCGACCAAGAGCGCCGTACTGACCATGAAGATCCAGTGATAGTCGGCGGCCAGCTGCTGGGTGGCCAGCGTGGTCGCCCAGACCGACGACAGCGCGACCAGCGCACCGACGGAGAGGTCGATACCGCCACCCGTGATCACGAAGGTCATCCCGACGCTGACCACGCCGATCACCGCCGCCAACCGCAGAATCGTCAGCACATTGGCACCGGTGGCGAACGTGTCCCCGGCCGTGACGACGCCGACGATGCACAGCAGGACCAGTGCCACCACCAGGCCGAGGTTGCGTCCCAGGCCGCTCCTCAGCAGACTCGATGACGGCGGCGCCCCAGGCGGCGTTACCGTCGCCTGCGTCGAGGTCGTTGTGGTTGTTGTTTCGAGTGGTGCGTCCTCACTCACACCGCACTTCCTTCCATGACCAGGTCGAGGACCTGGTGTTCGTCGATGTCTTGCGCGGGCCCGATGTGGACAGCACGCCCCTCCCGCAGTACGACGACCCGGTCGGCCAGACCGAGCACTTCCTCGACCTCGCTGGAGACCAGCACGATCGCGACCCCGTTACCGGCCAGCTTGCGAATCAACGCATAGATCTCCGACCGTGCGCCGACGTCGACGCCACGCGTCGGCTCGTCGAGCAACAGCACCCGGCAGTCCCGCAGCAGCCAGCGAGCCAGCACGACCTTCTGCTGGTTACCGCCGGACAGGTTGCGCACTGGTTGGTCCACGCCGGCCGGGCGGACATCCAGTGCCGTGGTGAGCTCCGCGGCGGCCTCGCGCTCGGCTCGGTTGTTCAGGAATCCCCCGCTGGCAAAGCGCTGCATCGTAGAGACCGTGATGTTCTTGTACACGGCCTCGTCCAGCAGCAGCGCCTGACTCTTTCGCTCCTCCGGCGCCAGCCCGACGCCGGCTTTGACAGCGGCCTGCACGCGACCCGGCCGCAGCTCCACGCCGTCGACCTTGACCGATCCGGTTGCCTGCCGGCGAGCGCCGTACACGGTCTCCAGTACTTCGGACCGCCCGGATCCGACCAGGCCGGCCAGGCCGACGATCTCGCCGGCGCGGACGCTGAAGCCGATGCCGGCGAACTCGCCCGGCCGACTCAGGTCGTCCACTTCCAGTACGACGGGCGCCGTAGTGACGATCTCCTGGCGCGGCGGGAAGACGTACTCGATCGAGCGGCCGGTCATCAGCCGGATGAGTTCCTTGGTCGGCGTCTCGTGGGCATCGAGGCCGGTGGCGACGGTGGCGCCGTCCTTCAGCACGGTGACGCGATCGCCGATCTCGCGGATCTCCTCGAGCCGGTGCGAGATGTAGACCACGGCCACGCCGCGCTCGGTCAGCCCGCGGATGACGCGGAACAGGTTGCCGACCTCTTCGGAGTCGAGGACAGCGGACGGCTCGTCCATCACGATCAGGTGGGCGTCCCGCGACAACGCGCGAGCCATGCTGACGACCTGCTGACCGGCCGCCGGTAGCGACCCGACCGCCCGGTGGACCGGGATCTCGCCGTGCCCCAGGCCGGTGAGGATCTCGCGGGCCCGGGTGTTGGCGTCGTGGGTCCGGCTGAAGCCGAAGCGGGACGGTTCGTTGCCGAGAAAGATGTTCTGGGCAACGGTCAGGTCCGGGACCAGGTCGAGCTCCTGGTAGATCGCCGCGATGCCACGCTGGATCGCCGCGGTCGGCGAGTTGAGCTGCACCTCGGCACCGTTGATGTGGATCGTGCCAGCATCCGGTTGGTGTGCTCCGGTGAGTACACGGATCAGCGTGGACTTGCCGGCGCCGTTCTGCCCGAGCAGGCACAGCACCTCACCGGCCCGCACATCGAGGTCGACGCCGTCGAGCGCCCGTACGCCGGGGAACTCCTTGACGATGCCGGTCATTCGCAGCAGCTCGCTCATTGCGCCACCCCGGTCTCGGTCCGGCCGATCAGGGTCGGATCGACGAAGACCTGGTCGAGCGAGATCTGGGCGCCACCGCGGACCGCCGCGGCGAAGCCGAGATCGGACTGGACCACGCGGCAGCCGCCGCCGTCCGGCGCGATCACCCGCTCGCGGATCGCCTTCTCCAGCGGGTCTTTCAGCCACGGCCCGAGCACGGCGAAGTAGCCGCCGAGCACGAGCACGTCCGGGTTCAGGATGTTCACCAGGATCGCTCCCCCAATTCCCAGCCAGGTGCCGACGTCCTTCAGCGCGGTCAGTGTCCGCGCATCCCCCGCTTCGGCCCGCCGGGTGATCCCGGCCAGCCGTTGCTCCACGTCCAGGGACGGATCTCGCACCGGGTCGTCCCTGTCCGTTGCCTTGTGCAACAGTGCGGTCAGCCCGACGACCGTCTCCCAGCATCCGGTCCGGCCGCAGCCGCAGGTCCGGCCGGGTGGCGCGACCGGCATGTGCCCGACCTCCCCGCTGTACCCGTGCCCGCCGCGGAGCAGATGCCCGTTCGACACCACTCCGCCACCGACACCGACGGCACCGGTGAGAAGGACGAGATCCTGCACCTGGTCGGTGTTCCGGACCTCTGAGTACGCCGCGAGCGCGGCGAGGTTGGCTTCGTTGTCGACGTGCAGCGGGTACGACGGATCGCCTAGCCGAACGCGCATTTCCTGCGTCACCGACACCTCGCCCCAGCCGAGGTTCGGTGCGAGCTTCAGCTCACCGGTATCGACCTGGACCAGGCCGGGCACGGCGAGTGTCACCCCGGCGAGCTGTCCGCCTCGCGCGGCGACGGCCGCGACCGCTTCCCCGACCAGGTCGGCCAGGCGGTCGAGCGTCGTACCGGGGTCGAGGTGGGCGACGTCGAGTGGGACGCGGCGCTCCAGCACTGGCTCGCCGGTGAGGTCCAGGGCGGCGACGGCGAGGTAGTCGACGTTGATCTCGGCCCCGACGCCGCAGACGCTCGTGCCGTCGAGCTCGACCAGCTGACCGGGTCGGCCGAGGGCTCGGGTCGAGTCGGCCGGGCCTTCGCGGAGCAGGCCGCGCTCGACCAGCTCGGCGACCAGGCTGCTGACGGTGGCCTTGTTCAGGCCGGTGTCCGCGGCGATCCGGGCGCGCGACCGCGGTCCGAGGTCGCGGACATGCCGCAGCACCACGGAGAGGTTGTTCCGCCGGAGCGAGACGTGGTCGGCGGCGACACCTCGACTCCCCGGGCGACTGCCGTCGGTCAACGTCATGCGGACACCCCCTCACCAGACTTTGTCTGTTGAGCCAACAAACTAAGTTTCGGCAGGATTACCGTCAAGGGGTTGCGACCATCACTTTCTTGCAAGAGTCTGTTCAGGAATTTCCTCCCGCCCCCACAGGAGTCCGCCCATGAAGCTGTCTCGCCGTACCCTCCTCGCCTCGACCGCCGCCGGCGCCACCGCCGCCGCGCTCGGGACCCTCCCGCAATCCGCTTTCGCTGCCAGCGGCCCTGGTGATGTCGTTGGCAAGGTCACCGTCGGTTACCAAGGCTGGTTCGCCTGCGCCGGCGACGGTGCCCCGATCAACGGTTGGTGGCACTGGAGCAACAACTGGGGTCAGCCGCCGTCCCCGACCAACACCGCGATCGTGAGCTGGCCGGATGTGCGCGACTACACCTCGACGTACCAGACGGCGTACTCGAATCTCGGCAACGGACAGGGCGCGCGCCTGTTCTCGTCGTACGACCAGCAGACCGTGAACACGCACTTCCAGTGGATGCAGCAGAACGGCTGCGACACGGCCGCACTGCAGCGGTTCAACCCGACCGGTGGTGAAGGACCGACGCGCGACGCGATGGCGGCCAAGGTCCGGCAGGCCGCCGAGCAGTACGGTCGCAAGTTCTACATCATGTACGACGCCACCGGCTGGACGAACATGCAGTCGGAGATGAAGGCCGACTGGACCAACAAGATGCAGGCCTACACGTCCTCATCGGCGTACGCGCGCCAGAACGGCAAGCCGGTCGTGTGCATCTGGGGCTTCGGGTTCAACGAGGCCAACAAGGCTTTCTCGGCGTCGGTCTGTCTCGACGTGATCAACTGGTTCAAGGGCCAGGGCTGCTACGTGATCGGCGGGGTGCCGACGCACTGGCTTCCTGGCAACGAGGATTCGCGGGCCGGTTACCTGGACGTGTATCACGCGTTCAACATGATCTCGCCGTGGATGGTCGGCCGGATCAGCGACGTCGCCGGCGCGGATCACTACTACAACAACGTGAATCAGCAGGACCAGGCCGACTGCAACGCGCACGGGATCGACTACCAACCGTGTGTCATCCCGGGTGACCTGCAGTCCGGGCATCGGCACCACGGAGACCTGATGTGGCGGCAGTTCTACAACCTCAAGCGCGTTGGTGTGCAGGGTTTCTACATCTCGATGTTCGACGAGTACAACGAGGGCAACCAGATCGCGAAGACCGCCGAGACCAGCGCGTGGGTGCCGGCCGGATCGGGCATCCGCGCCTTGGACGAAGACGGTACGGCGTGCTCGGCGGACTACTACCTGCGGTTGACCAACGACGGCGGACGGATGCTCAAGGGGCAGATTCCGCTGACCGAGGTCCGGCCGACGGTTCCGATGCCCAGTCAGGGCGCGGGCGGCGTGATCTTCTACCAGCACATCGATTACGGCGGTGCCGCCGGCGTAGCGCTTGCCAAGGGCAACTACACGCGAGCACAGCTACAGGCCGCCGGCGTACCTGACAACTGGGCTTCCTCGGTGAAGGTGCCGGCCGGTTGGACCGTGACGATCTTTGCCGACGACAACTTCGGTGGCCAGTCGTGGGTGCGCACGGCCGACACCCCGAACTTCGTTGCCCTGTCGCCGAACGCCAACGACCAGTTGACGTCCTGCCGGATCTCCTAGTTCCTGGTGATGACTAGAACAGCTCCATGCTGTCGGAGGCTGCCGAGATGACCGGGTTCTCCAAGTAGAGACGGCAGGCGATCGCGTGGCCGGCGCAGGTGAGCAGCGCCGGCCCCGCGGCGTCGACCACGCGGTACGCGACCGGGTGCTCGCAGCGTTCGACGGCGCCCTCGTTCGCGCGCTCGCAACCGAGGACGTGACAGGTGACGGTCTCACCGACGTTCATCAGGGTGAGGCCGTGCTCCGGGCAGACACCCCAACCGACACCGCAGGCCTGGCCTTCGTTCGCGGCCAGGCGAATCAGCTTGCCGGCAGTGACTTCCAGTTCGTTCGCGATCGTGCGGAAGGTGCTCGCCGCTTGGTCCAGGTCGCGGCGGAAACGCCGCAGCTCAACGGTTTCGGGCATACCTCGGGTCGCGGCCTGCAGGTTCTCCGACAGGGCCATCGCGGCGACGGCGATCTCGTCGACCCGCACGGGGGTGTTGAACTCACCCAGCGTCGCGCCGTTCGGGACGCGCGGGCGGTCGCGGACCTCGGTGGTCCAGTCGCCGAGCGGCTTCGCGTCCGGTGACTTACCGTTCTCGACCGCCTTGCCGTTCTCAGCAGGTTTGTCGTTCTCAGCCGCCTTGCCGGTCTCGGGCTTCCCGTTCTCGACGGGCTTGCCGTTGTCGGTCGGCTTCCCGTTGTCGGTCGGCTTCCCGTTGTCGGTCGGCTTGCCGTTGTCGGTCGGCTTGCCGGTCTCGGCGGGCGGTAGCGGGATCTCGGCGACCTGCTGGTCGGCCTGCCAGTTCTCGCCGGTCGTGCCGTCGGCCGGTGGGATCACCACATCGTCCACCGGCAGCCGGTTTCCCTGCGCTGTCCGCCCGTTCATGCAGCCTCACTCGTCAAGTGCCTGGCCATGGCATTTTTTGGCCCCATGCGCGTCCCCCTGAAAGTACCTCCGCTGGCCGATGGTGCCATGCCTGCGGCGCCCGAGACCAGAGCAAATGACATCGCGTCACTCACCGCTCCCCCGACCTTGCACACCGCAACAATTCACCCCAGATAAACCCAGCGTTCCCTACCCGGAGTCGACCGAATCACACGCTGCGCGTTCCTCAACGAGGCTTTAACATTTCCGCACGGACGGTCACCGGGGACGTCAGTCCGTAGCAGCGAGGCGCTCGCGGAGGAACTCGACCACCCGCGCGCGAGCCGCGAACGCCGAGTTCGGCGGGTTCTCCCGGACTTCGGCGGTGAGCACCGAATGCGCGCCGCGCCCGTACCCCTCGGCGTTGCCAGGCGTGGAGTCGAGCTCGATCACCTCCAGCGCGTCACCCAGTTGCGCACGCAACGTGTCGAACCGGGTGGTCGGTGACATCCGGTCCTCGCTGAACCGCAAGCCGAGCACGCACAGTCCGTCGGTGTGCGTGCGCTCCTTGATGACGTCGAGCTCGGCCTCCGACAGCCCCGGATCGCGGCGCAGCCGCGCGGTGACAGGGAACGGCGTCGACGGCTGGCTCAGCACCGGCGCGTTCACCACGTCCTCGACAGCCGTCGCGAGCGCGAACCCGCCGGTGAAGCACATCCCGATCACCCCGACCCCGTGTCCCGGCGTCCGCGCGGCGAGGTCGGTCGCCACGGTCCGCAGGTACTGCGTGATCGGCCGCTGGGCGTTCGCTGCGAAGCACCGGAACTCTTTGGAGACACACAGTCGTACGAGCGTCCCCATCGCGTATCCGGCGCTCTCAGGGCGTCCCGGCGTACCGAACGGCGAAGGAATGACGACGGTGAACCCTTCGGCGACAAGGTGCTCGCCCAGCCCGAGCACGCCGGGCGTGAGACCGGGGATCTCCGGGATCAGTACGACGCCCGGCCCCTCGCCCTTCTCGAAGCAGTCGTAGGTCAGGCCGGCACCGCTGAACGGCGCTCGCCGCCAACCGGCCAGATCAGAGTCCGCAGCCGCAATCATGGCCACGAGCTTAGGGTCAAATCCTGGACGACGCGCACGCAGTACGTGTTGACGCAATGACGGACCGTCAGCGCCCCGAAGATGGCTGAGCGTGTGGGCAGGACCCGTGACCGAATTGCAGCTTTTGACATCTTCGGTGCCGGTCAGACTGGACCAGACCTCTGACATACTCCGGCCACTATCACTCTGAGGCCCTTGGGGGGGTCCCCTTGTCCGTCCGCCCTGCTCTTTTACTGCGTCTGGGCCTGCCCGCAGCCCTGGCCGCAGGCTCGCTGGTCGTCCTGACCAGCTCGTCCGGCAGCGCCGCTGAACCCGGCGCGTACCGCCCGCCTTTCACCCATCACCACACCGCCGCGAAGGCCGAGTTCGAGCCCAACGCGGTGATGGTGAAGTTCAAGGCGAAGACCACGACCTCGGCCCGGAAGGCCGCGGTCTCGAAGTTCGGTGCGACCGCCGAAGACTCGGTGACGTCGAGCGTCGTCAGGCTCAAGGGAACCGCCTCGGCGCAGGACCTTCTGAAGAAGGCCAAGGCCGACCCGACCGTCGAGCTGGCGTCGCTGAACTACCAGCGCCACCTGACGGCGATCCCGAACGACACCTATTACAACGAGGACCAGAAGACCTACTTCAACACGATCCGGATGCCGCAGGCTTGGGACGTGTCCAAGACCACCGGTGACACCCAGATCGTCGCGGTCCTCGACACCGGCGTCGACGCCGGTCACCCCGATCTGGCCGGGCACCTGGTCGCCGGCTACAACGCGACCTCGCCGAACCGCGGGCCGATCGACGACAACGGCCACGGCACCATGACGCTCGGCATCATCGCCGCCGCGGCCAACAACAACACCGGCGTCGCCGGTGTCGGTTGGAACGCGAAGGCCATGCCGGTCAAGGTTCTCGACTCCGAGGGCTCCGGGTACGACGTCGACATCGCCGAAGGCATCGACTGGGCCGTTGCCCACCACGCCAAGGTGATCAACATGTCCCTCGGCGGCCCGGGCGACAACGAGGTCCTGCACAACTCGATCATCAACGCGGTCAACGCGGGCGTCGTCGTAGTAGTTGCCGCTGGCAACGAAGGCAACGACACCCTGCAGTACCCCGCCGCCTACCCCGAATCCATCGCGGTCGCCGCCACCGATGCCGCCGGCCAGCTGACCAACTTCAGCTCCTACGGCGACTGGGTCGATATCGCGGCCCCTGGCTGGGACATCCTCAGCACCGGCGTGCGTTCGATGACTCCGCCCGGCTACTTGCCGTACTGGTACTGCACCGGCACATCCTGCTCGGCGCCGATCGTCTCCGGTATTGCGGCATTGGTGAAGAACAAGTACCCGACGATGACTGCGCCACAAGTGGCTCAGTGGCTGAAGACGCTCGCTCGGGACGCCGGTCCGCGTGGCATCGACCCGTACTACGGCGCCGGGATCGTCGACGCGTACGCGGCTCTGGGCGGCAAGTGGACCACGGACTTCCCGGTCGGGACGGACGGCAACGAGCAGCCTGCGCACGCGCTGACGATCACCCCGGAGATGAGTCCGATCCAAACGTTCTTCGGTGTCGAGGGTGACGTCGACTGGTACGAGGTGGACTCGGACACCGCTCGCACTCTCAAGGTGACCTTGACCGGACCTAGCTTCGATTGCGCGTCTGTTCCGAACATCGGGCCCCGGGTCGACGTGTACAACGACCAATTGATCTCGCTTGGGCACGCGGTGAACCCGTACCCGACGACACCGATCGATCCGGTCACCGGATGCAATCGAGCCACGGAGCTGTCCGCGACCGTGAACGCCAGTGCGGAGGCCGGAAAGAGCATCTACATTGCCGTACGCAACGACAACGGATCACGCGACAACAACCGGCCGTACAAGTTGTATGTCTCGGCGGATGGCGCCGGATCGACGCCGGCCGGGACCGACTACCCAGTCAGGAATGTGGCGCCGACGGACCTGTCCACGTACGCACTGGCGTCCACGAAGCCAACTGTGGGGTTCGCGCGGCCGGTGACGGCCGGAACGGTGTCGGATACGACGGTTCGCTTGCTGAACGGGAAGACCGGCGCCTCGGTCGGGGCGACCGTCGACTACGCGACCGACCTCAACATGGCGACGATTACGCCGACCGCGCCGCTGTTGGACAACACGCCGTACAAGATTGTTGTCAGTGGGGTGGAGGGCGCTGATGGTGTCGCGATTGCGCCGTTCAGCAGTGTGTTCTCGACGGCGAACACCGCGCCGCAGCCGGTCGGGACCTTCGACGCGACCGGTGCCTACCTGGCCGCGAACCTGTCCTGGAAGGTGCCGGCGCCCACCGACCTCGACCAGGTGATCGTTCGGCGGAACGCCGGGAGCAAGGCGCCGTCGATCAACACCGGCACCTTGGTGTACGCCGGGACCAAGTCGTCGGTGAAGGACACCGGCCTGGCGCAGGGCGTCACGTACACCTACGGCGCGTGGGTCAAGGACCGCACCGGCCTGGCCAGTCCGGTCGCGACCACGCAACTGCTCGGGATGAAGACCGGGATCCGGATGTCGTCGACGCTGCTCAACTACGGCGACTCGGTGACGATCAAGGGCAGCACGGTGCGGATCGACGGCGCCGCGTACCCCGGGTTGGTGAGCAACCTGTACGTGCGGCCGAAGAACTCGACCAAGTTCACGTTGCTGGCCGCGCTCAAGGCGTCGTCGACGGGGACGAGCAGCTTCGTCCACAAGCCGGCCGTGTCGTCGGTCTACATGCTGACCTTCCCCGGCAACGCCGACCTGATGGGGACCCGGACCGTCGACGTCACCGTCGAGGTGGCACCGGCGATCTCCGCGACGCTCACGCCGGCGACGATGCCGCTGGGCAAGACGACAGTCCTGAGCGGGTATGTCACTCCCGCGCACTCGGGCAAGCCCGTGTACCTCCAGCAGTACGGGAACAAGGTCTGGAAGTCGATCGCCTCGGTGAAGCTGAGCTCGACGGGCAAGTACGTCTTCAGCATGAAGCCGGCCGTCCGCGGCAAGATCGCCTACCGGGTATGGTTCCCGGCTGACGCCGACCACGCCCAGGCGTACTCCGCCGCCAAGGTCGTCACGATCAGCTGACCAGATTCACCTCGGCGCGATGCCGCGGTCGCTTCGACCG